>NZ_JBHJZH010000019.1:0-92610 GCF_042270935.1 Pseudarthrobacter sp. NPDC055928 | reverse complement strand
AACGCCCGGTCCCATTCCGAACCCGGAAGCTAAGACCCACAGCGCCGATGGTACTGCACCCGGGAGGGTGTGGGAGAGTAGGTCACCGCCGGACAACCATTAAGGTCGAGAACCCCCCAACACACACGTGTTGGGGGGTTCTCCCATTTAACACACACCCCACCCCCGCCGGAACCCAGCAGGCACAGCCGACCCCAGGCACTGCCGTCGTACCCCACCCACACCCCACCGGGAACATCCGAACCAAACCCGCAGCAAGTGAGAGAGCGTCCTGGGTGTGAAGATTCCCACGACTGCCTGCCAGCGGACCTTTCTGTCATGGTTGGTTTGGCGACTCGCCTAGAATTGATTGAGATGTACGGACTTCGAAGCGCTTGATTTCGGGTTGCGTAGGAAACGAAACACGGATAAGAGCGGCTGCGATTGCGCCAGGCCGGCTCACAACAGGAGGACTCCACATGGCTGAGCACAATGGCGGCAACCGCGGCGGCAAGGACCGCGGTCCCTTCCGCGGACCGAACAACTCAGGCGGAGATCCTCGCGGATTCCGATCCCGGGAAAACCGGGAAGGTGGCGAAGGCCCCCGACGCACGCCTGGCTCCGGAGAGCGTAAGCCTTATGGTGACCGGGAGAACAAGCCTTATGGTGATCGTCCGCGCCGCGAAGGCGAGGGTGAGCGCCGTAGCTTCGGTGCCGGCGAGCGTAAGCCCTTCGGCGATCGGCCCCGCCGTGAGGGCGACGGAGAACGCCGCGGTTTTGGCGCGGGCGATCGTGACCGTAAGCCGTATGGTGACCGGGAGAACAAGCCTTTTGGTGACCGTCCGCGTCGTGAAGGTGATGGCGAACGCCGCAGTTTTGGTGGGGGAGACCGTAAGCCGCCGTTCAGTGGTGGGGAGCGTAAGCCCTTCGGTGACCGTGACCGCAAGCCGTATGGTGACCGCGAAAGCAAGCCCTATGGTGACCGTCCGCGCCGTGAAGGAGACGGCGAACGCCGCAGCTTTGGCGACCGCGACAACCGCAAGCCTTTCGGCGACCGCCAGGACCGGGCACCCCGTAGCTTCGACCGCGGCGACTCCGGCCCGCGGCAGTTCGGCCGGGACCGTGCAGAGGACCGCCCCGTGCGCGTTCCCAATGCCCGCGACCTGCGCAGCGCCAACCGCCCGGACCGTGAGCGGTCGCCTGAAATCGACGAGGATGTCACGGGCAAAGAGCTGGACCGCGCTACCCAGCACCAGATCAAGACCCTCGAACCGAAAAGCGCCGAGTGGGTAGCCCGTCACCTGGTGATGGCCGGACGCCTCATTGACGACGAACCGGAACTTGCCTTCCAGCACGCCCTGGCGGCCAGCCGCCGTGGCGGCCGCCTCGCTGCAGTCCGTGAAGCTGTGGGTCTGACCGCTTACGCCGCGGGCCACTATGGGGAGGCCCTGCGCGAATTCCGCACCTATCGCCGGATCAGCGGCTCCAACGTCCACCTTCCCGTGATGGCTGACTGCGAACGCGGCCTGGGCCGCCCGGACCGAGCCCTCGATGTGGTCCGTTCCGAGGAAGCAAAGGACCTCGACGCTCCGGGCAAGGCCGAGCTCGCCATCGTGGCTGCAGGAGCCCGGACGGACCTCGGCCAGCTCGATGCCGCCGTTGCAGAACTGGAAATTCCCCAGCTGGACATCAACCGGGCCTTCTCCTACAGCCCGCGCCTTTTCCGTGCTTACGCCGACGCTTTGTCGGCCGTGGGCCGCGCGGAGGAGGCAGCCAAGTGGCAGAAACAGGCTGTCGTGGCAGAAAATGCCCTGGGCCTGGGCGTCGACGAGGAGCCGGACATCGTGGACCTCGGCTGGGACGAGGAGGAAGAAGCCCGCGAGGAGGCCGAGCGCCGCCGCCTGATCGAGCGCGCAGCCCGTGGTCCGGAAACGGACACCCCTCGCGTGGCCGCAGCAGCGGAAGCCACTGAAGGCAGCACCGAATCGGCGAGCCATGCCGTGGACACTTCCGTTGACGACGCCGAATCGGACTACTTTGAGTCTGATGATGCCGAGTCAAATGAGGACTCCATCGAGCAGGACGAACTGATCTCAACCCGTGACGAAACCGGCGAGGAAATGGACGAGGCAGCCGACGACGGAGCCGACATCGAGCCGGAGGGACCGGAAGGGCACGGCGGGGATGACATCGAGGCAGTGCGCGCAGAACGCCGGGAAGACTGATCCGAAGATGACGGCCGTTCCCCTCATTTCACTGTTTGACGCCCTTCTCGCCGATCTTGATGGCGTGGTCTATGCCGGTCCGCACGCCATCCCTGGTGCCGTGGATTCGCTCCAGCAACTCGAAGGCTTGGGCATTGGCCTCGGGTATGTCACCAACAATGCCTCCCGCACGCCGGCGCAGGTAGCCGCGCATCTCCGTGAGCTCGGTGCTCCCGCGGATGATCAGCAGGTGGTCAGTTCCTCGCAGGCTGCTGCCGAACTGCTGGCGTCGCTGTTGGCGCCGGGGGCCAGGGTCCTCATCACGGGCAGCCCGGCGCTTGCGCAGGAGATCGAACTTGTTGGCCTGACTCCGGTCAGCAGCCAGGACGATGACCCCGTGGCTGTGGTCCAGGGGTTCAACCCCGCGATCGGCTGGAAGGACCTGGCCGAAGCCTCCTACGTGGTCTCTGCCGGAGCCCTGTGGGTGGCCACGAACACGGACATGTCGATTCCGCAGGCACGCGGTATTGCGCCGGGGAACGGCACCTTGGTGGCAGCCGTCGCGGCTGCCACTGGCCAGACACCGCGCGTCGCGGGCAAGCCGGAGGCCCCGCTGTTCCACACTGCTGCCAAAAGGCTTTCCGCTGACCGCCCGCTGGTAGTGGGCGACCGCCTGGACACGGACATCCTCGGCGGCAACAACGCCGGTTTCGCCACGGTAGCCGTGCTGACCGGCGTCGACACCAGGGAAACCATCCTGGCAGCACGCACCGCAGAACGCCCGGACTATGTCATCAACTCCCTCACGGACCTCCACTCGCCGTACCCGGCCGTGGACCACGCTGACGGAACGTACCGCTGTGGAACCTCAACCGCGCGGGTCAGCGGTGGTACAGTCCATGTCCGCGGGAGCGAGGACGACCTCGACTCCTGGCGCGCCGCCTGCCAAGCCTGGTGGGCCGCGGTCCCCGAAGCGGCAAGCCCCACTGCGCCCAAACTCGAGTGGCTCAGTCATTAGACTGGTCAAATGACTGAGCTGAACGAAACGCATAACCCGGTTGCAGCCCAGCCCACCCCCGCGTGGCCGGAGACAGCAGGCACTGAAACAGGGGATCCGTCCGTTGCTGCCGTGCTGGCGGCCCTGGAAGGTGTCCCCGCGATGCCGGTGGCAGATCATGAGGCCGTCTACAGCGAACTCCACGACGCGCTGCTCGAAACGCTGAACGAAGAGCCTGCGGCCGGGAACGGGGCCTGAGTATGGCCAGACTCGACCAGGCACTGGTTGCGCGCGGCCTGGCACGGTCACGTACGCACGCTGCCTCCCTGATTTCCGAAGGCAAGGTCAGTTCCGCGGGCCAGGTGCTGTCAAAGGCCTCACTCCAGGTGGAGGACAGCAAGGACCTTGCCGTTGAGCACACTGAGCAGGACAGCTACGTCAGCCGGGCCGGCCATAAACTGGCCGGCGCGCTGGACGCCTTCCCGGCCATAACGGTCGAGGGGAAGAGGTGCCTGGACGCCGGTGCGTCCACCGGCGGCTTCACCGATGTGCTGTTGAGGCGTGGCGCCGCGCACGTGGTGGCTGTCGACGTCGGACACGGCCAGCTGGTGCCGCAGCTCCGGAGCGATCCCCGGGTAGAGGTGCATGAGGGGCTCAACGTCAGGTATATGGCGGCTGAGGACATCGGTGGGACAGTGGCCTTGACGGTCGCTGACCTGTCGTTCATCTCGCTGACCCTGGTGGTCCTGCCGCTGGCCCTGAGCACGGAGCCTGGCGGCGATCTGGTGCTGATGGTAAAACCACAGTTCGAAATCGGTAAGGACCGCCTGGGCCGCACCGGCGTGGTCAACTCCGAGCGCGAACGCCGGATGGCGGTCGAAAAAGTCGCCAATGCGGCGCTCGACGCCGGCGTGGACCTGTGCGGCTTGGCGGCGAGTCCCTTGCCGGGCCAGGACGGAAACGTTGAATACTTCCTGTGGATAAAGCGCAGGATGACCCAAGACTTGCCTAAGATCGAAGAGCGCGACGCAGCCATAGCTGGGTTGCTTGGACGTCTTTGGCCGAACCACTAGAAAGCGGAACCTGATGAGCAGGCGCGTATTGGTCCTTGCCCACACTGGCCGCGAGGAGTCATTGAAGGCCGCCTGGGAAGCCTGCGCCCAGCTGCATGCCTCAGGCATTATCCCCGTGATGCAGGAGTCCGAACTGGGCGACATGGAGCGCTTCTTCGGGCACCTCACCCAGCCGGTGGAGGTCCTGCATGACCATGTGCAGCTCCCGGACGTTGAGCTGGTGATGGTGCTGGGCGGCGACGGGACCATCCTGCGCGCGGCCGAGCTGGTGCGGGAAGTGGATGTGCCCCTGTTGGGCGTCAACCTCGGCCACGTGGGTTTCCTTGCCGAGAGCGAGCGTGCTGACCTCGCCCAGACAGTGGAATGGATCGCCCGCCGGGACTACACGGTGGAAGAGCGCATGACCATCGACGTCCAGGTGTGGGTCCGGGGCCAGAAGATCTGGCATACCTGGGCCCTGAACGAGGCTGCCATAGAAAAAGGCAACAGGGAACGGATGCTCGAGGTGGTCACCGAGGTTGACGAGCGCCCCCTGACGTCCTTCGGCTGCGACGGCGTGGTGCTGGCCACCCCTACCGGGTCCACCGCCTACGCCTTCTCAGCCGGCGGGCCCGTAGTTTGGCCGGAGGTCGAAGCCCTCCTGATTGTCCCCATCAGCGCCCACGCCCTTTTCGCCAAGCCTCTGGTGGTGTCACCGCGGTCGCGGCTGGCAGTGGAGGTCCTCAACCGGACGGACGCCATGGGGGTGCTGTGGTGTGACGGCCGGCGCTCGGTGGACCTGCCGCCGGGAGCCCGGGTGGAAGTGACCAAATCTGCTACGCCGGTCCGGCTGGCCCGGACGCACCAGACGCCGTTCTCCGCCAGGCTGGTCCGGAAGTTCGAGCTCCCCATCCACGGCTGGCGGGGCCCGGTTCCGCAGGCGGAGGCCATCCACACGGGCCCGATTCCGATTGTCCGGACGCCCAGGCCGATGGCCCCGCTGCAGGTCACGCACGCAGACCACCCTGAAGATGAAACCGATCCGTCAACAGCAAAGTGAACCATGCTTGAAGAACTGAGAATCCGCGATCTCGGCGTCATCACTGACGCTACGCTGCCGCTGGGCCCCGGGCTGAGCGTGGTGACCGGCGAGACAGGCGCCGGTAAGACGATGGTGGTCACCGCCGTCGGCCTCCTTTTGGGTGCCAGGTCCGACGCCGGCGCGGTCCGCAACGGGGCCAAGAGTGCCTCCGCGGAGGCAGTTCTCAAGCTCGACGCCGGACACGCGGCCGTGGTGCGGGCGCTTGATGCCGGTGCCGAGGTGGAAGAGTTCGACGGCGGCGCTGAGCTGATCCTTGCCCGTCGCCTCGGTGCGGACGGACGCAGCCGGGCCTACCTCGGCGGACGGGCCGCCCCCGTGGGCGTCCTTGCGGAGATCGGCGAAAGCCTGGTGGTGGTCCATGGCCAGTCGGACCAGATCAGGCTGAAGGGGGCACTTGCACAGCGCGGTGCCCTGGACAAGTTCGCCGGCGACGCCCTGGCGGATCCGCTGGGCAAGTATCAGGCCCTCTACAGCCACTGGAAGGCCAGCCAAGCCGAACTGGACACGCTGCGCGGCGCCGCACGGGACCGGCTGCGGGAAGCGGAATCGCTGGAGATTGCCCTGGCCGAGATCGACGACGTCGACCCGCAGCCGGGGGAGGACGAGTCACTCAAGGCCGAGGCCGTGAAACTGGCCAATGTGGAAGAACTCAGGATTGCGGCGAACACCGCCCACCAGGCACTTATCGCAGAGGACTACGGCGACGAGGGTGACGCCACCACCTTGGTGGATGCCGCCAAGCGGACCTTGGAGCATGTGGCCGAGCATGACGCTGAACTCGGCGCGGCAGCCGCGCGCCTGGCCGAGGTCGGCTTCCTGCTGAACGATATCGCCACGGAACTGGCAAGCTACCAGGCCGGCCTGGACTCAGAGGGGCCCGAACGGCTCGCGGAGATCGAGGACCGCCGGGCTGCGTTGGCCAAGCTGGTGCGCAAGTACGCCCCCAGCATCGACGAGGTCCTGGTGTGGGCTGAGAACGCACGTGTCCGGTTCGACGAACTGCAGGATGACTCAACCCGGATCGAGGCGCTGGACGCGGAGGTTGCCCGGACCGAGGCTGAGCTGAAGAAGCAAGCAGCGGCCATCACCAAAATCCGCGGCAAGGCCGCAAAGGACCTCTCGGCACGCGTCAGCGCCGAACTGAAGGCCCTTGCCATGGCCGACGCAACGCTGGTGATCACCATCGAGCCGGCAGCACAGCTGCAGCCCCACGGTTCCGACGAGATCTCGTTCCTGCTCCAGCCCCATTCTGGTGCGCCGGCCCGTCCGCTGGGCAAAGGCGCCTCAGGCGGCGAACTCTCCCGCGTGATGCTGGCCATCGAGGTAGTGCTCGCCGCCGTGGATCCGGTGCCCACTTTTGTGTTCGACGAAGTGGACGCCGGCGTCGGCGGACGTGCCGCCGTCGAAATCGGCCGTCGGCTGGCCATGCTGGCGCAGCACGTGCAGGTCCTGGTGGTCACGCACCTGCCGCAGGTTGCCGCCTTCGCGGACCAGCACATCACCGTCACCAAAACATCGGTCCGGGGGTCCGACGGCGGCACGGCCACCGGGTTCACTTCCAGTGATGTGCGGCTGCTCGACGGCCCTGAAAGGGTCAAGGAGCTCGCACGGATGCTGGCAGGCCAGGAGGATTCCGAGTCCGCACAGGCCCACGCGCAGGAGCTGCTCGACGACGCGAAGCTGCTGCCCCAGCGGGCCTAGCTGCTTCGGGGCACGGCAGTCAGCCGGCGGATGGTGCGGGCCATCATGGCGTGCACCACCAAGGGATGCAGCAGGCGCACCGGGGCGAAGTACAGCCGTCCCCGCCAGCCCTTCAGGCGCACTGCCGTGGTGACGCGCAACAGGTTGGCGCCGGCGTCGTAGGCCACCCCGCAGCGGAAGTCCAGGTGGGTATCATCGGCGCTGATCAGCGCTTCCTCGCCGCAGACCTCCGCGACGGCAAACACGCCGGCTGGAGCCCTTCTGATTCCCGCCAGGCCAACCACTGCCTGCCGCAAACCCATTAAGGCAGTCACCCAGCCCGGCATGGACCGCAGCGAGAACAGCTCTTCGGCCCAGAGGCGCGGGTCCGAGGGATTGCCGTCCGGATTGCCGTCCGGAATTGGGAGGACAATCACATCGGCGTAGTCAGGCTGGGGAATGGACTGCAGAGCCAGCGACCGGAAGACCGGGAAATTCCCTGCGTCCACGCCGCCAACAGGGCCCGATGATTTGGTTTCAGGGTCCGGAAACATGGTCACCCCTTGATCGTAAGGCCGTTCGCACTGCAAACTGGAGCATTTGGGGAACAGTTCCGGATCCGTGGAAGGTTCATTTGATGATAGGCTCGAATTCCGTGGTGCAGCGATCAAATTCCCGTGTAAATTCCCGGTTCCCGGGCTCGTCCAAGACGACCAAACACATCTTCGTAACCGGTGGTGTGGCGTCCTCGCTCGGTAAGGGGCTGACGGCTTCGAGCCTCGGCCACCTCCTGCGGGCACGCGGCCTGTCTGTAACTATGCAGAAGCTCGATCCGTACCTGAACGTTGATCCGGGCACGATGAACCCCTTCCAGCACGGCGAAGTCTTTGTGACCGACGACGGCGCCGAAACGGACCTCGACATCGGACACTACGAGCGCTTCCTGGACGAAAACCTGGAAGGTTCGGCGAACGTAACCACCGGGCAGATTTACTCCACCGTGATCGCGAAGGAACGTCGCGGCGAATACCTCGGCGACACCGTCCAGGTCATCCCGCACATCACGGACGAGATCAAGCGCCGGATGCGCCTGCCCGCCGAGGGCAAGAACGCTCCGGACGTCATCATCACCGAGATCGGCGGAACCGTCGGCGACATCGAGTCCCAGCCGTTCCTCGAGTCGGCCCGCCAGGTCCGCCAGGACGTCGGCCGGGGCAACGTCTTTTTCCTGCACGTCTCCCTGGTTCCGTACATCGGCCCGTCCCAGGAGCTGAAAACCAAGCCGACGCAGCACTCCGTGGCCGCGCTGCGTTCCATCGGCATCCAGCCGGAAGCCATCGTGATCCGTTCGGACCGCGAAGTACCCGACGCCATGCGCGAGAAAATCGGCCGCATGTGCGACGTCGACATCGACGCGGTGGTGAACGCTGCCGACGCACCCAGCATCTACGACATCCCCAAGACGCTGCACTCCCAGGGCCTGGACTCCTACATCGTGCGTGCCCTGGACCTGCCGTTCAAGGACGTCGACTGGACCAGCTGGGACAAGCTGCTCGAGGCCGTCCACAACCCAAAGCACGAGGTTGAAATCGCGCTTGTGGGCAAGTACATCGACCTCCCGGATGCCTACCTGTCCGTCACGGAGGCCTTGCGTGCCGGCGGTTTCGCCAACGACACCAAAGTCAAGATCCGCTGGGTGCCGTCGGACGAATGCGAAACCCATGAGGGCGCGGTTGCTGCCTTGGATGGTGTGGACGCCATCTGTGTTCCCGGCGGCTTCGGCATCCGCGGCCTCGAAGGAAAGCTCGGGGCACTCAAGTTCGCCCGCGAAACTAAACTGCCGGTGCTTGGCCTCTGCCTTGGCCTGCAGTGCATGGTGATCGAATACGCCCGCAACGTAGTTGGCCTGGAAGGCGCATCCTCGTCCGAGTTCGAGCCGGACTCCAAGTACCCGGTCATTGCCACGATGGAAGAGCAGCTGGACATCGTCGAAGGCAAGGGCGACCTCGGCGGCACCATGCGCCTGGGCCTTTACGAGGCAAAGCTCGACGCCGGCTCCGTCATCGCCGAAACCTACGGCAAGACCACAGTCAGCGAACGGCACCGCCACCGCTACGAGGTCAACAACAAGTACCGTGGCCAGATCGCCGAGAAAGGCCTGGTGTTCTCCGGAACGTCACCGGACGGCAAGCTCGTGGAATACGTCGAGCTCCCGCGTGAGGTGCACCCGTACTACGTGGCAACGCAGGCCCACCCTGAGCTCAGCTCCCGGCCCACCCGGCCGCACCCGCTGTTCGCCGGGCTGGTCAAGGCTGCCCTGGACCACCAGGCCGGCAGCGAGTTCCTGGATGCAGGCCTGCCCGCAGAAGCTGCCCCGGAAGCCCCGGAGGCAGTAGCTGCCAGAAACGGTGCGCCGGCGGCCAAGCAGGCACGCACGGTAGCTGCTAAGTAAAACCGAATACGTAAAGGACGGCGCGATGCCCGGTACACCTGGAACCCCCCAAGCTGCACGGAAGGTTTCGGACGAACCGAGCCCGCGCCGTCTTTTGTCTACCGAGAAGGTTTACGAAGGCCGGATCTGGGATGTGGTCAGCGACAGCTTCCAGCTGAGCGACTCCGGCGACGCCCTCACCCGCGACTACATTGACCATCCAGGCGCGGTGGCAGTATTGCCCATGAACGAAGCGGGCGAGATCCTGCTCCTGAAGCAGTACCGGCATCCCGTGGGCATGGATCTTTGGGAGATTCCGGCCGGTTTGCTGGACGTCGAAGGCGAAGAATTCGTCGTGGGCGCCGCCCGCGAGCTCGCGGAAGAGGCGGACCTGGCCGCAGGCACCTGGAATGTCCTGGCGGATTTCTTCAATTCGCCGGGGTCCTCCAGCGAGGCAATCAGGATCTACCTTGCCCGCGACCTCACGGGTGTGCCGCACCACGAGCGCCACGAGCGGACGGATGAGGAAGCGGAGATTGAATTCCACTGGATAGCCCTCGACGACGCCGTGGCAGCAGTCCTGGAAGGGAAACTGCACAACCCGTCCGCCGTCGTCGGGATCCTCGCTGCGGCCGCGGCGCGCGCTGACGGCTTTGCCCGGCTCCGCCCCGCCGATGCACCTTGGCCTGCCCACCCCAGCCAGCGTTGATGACGGCGAGTACCTCGGCTGAGGCACCGCCACCGCCGGCCGCGGAACAGCCACGGCAGCAAGTCCGGCCCCGAACGGCCATCGACCACGCCATAGCCGAGTACCTGCAGCATATGCGGGTTGAACGGGGCCTCGCGCTCAACACCCTCGCCGCCTACCGCCGCGACCTGACACGCTACGCCGGCTACCTCGCCGGCGCTGGCTGCGAACTGCCCGGCAAGATCACGCGGCACCACGTCACCGGATTCGTCCAGGCGCTGTCGGACGGTTCCGACGGCGGCACGGCCCTGGGTGTGAGGTCGGCGGCCCGAACGGTGGTTGCAGTCCGGGGCCTGCATAAATTCTGGGCCCTCGAAGGGCTCACGACAACGGATCCCGCCAGCGACGTCCACCCGCCGATGCCGGGCAAGAGGCTGCCCAAAGCCATCAGCGTGGACGAGGTCACCCGGATCCTTGAGGCTTCGGGTGCCGATACGCCCACGGGACTGAGGGACCGCGCCTTGCTCGAATTCCTCTATTCCACCGGGGCAAGGATCAGCGAAGCCGTCGGCCTGGACGTAGACGACATCTCGCTGGACGACGCGGAGGCCGGCCCCGCGATCGTACGGCTGTTCGGCAAGGGGTCCAAGGAGCGGCTGGTACCGCTGGGCTCCTACGGTGCCCGGGCACTGGATGCCTACCTTGTGCGTGGCCGGCCCCTCTTGGCGGCCAAGGGCAAGGGGACGCCGGCGCTGTTCCTCAACGCCCGTGGCGGACGCATCAGCCGCCAAAGCGCCTGGACCATCCTTAAGGCCGCAGCCGAAAAAGCCAACATCACCAGGGACGTCTCACCGCACACGCTGCGGCATTCCTTCGCCACCCACCTTCTGGAAGGCGGCGCGGACGTCCGGGTGGTCCAGGAACTGTTGGGGCATGCCTCCGTGACAACCACGCAGGTGTACACCCTGGTCACAGCGGATACCCTGCGTGAAATCTACGCCGCGGCGCATCCGCGGGCCCTGGGTTAGGACGTGGAGCCGGCGGCCGTCGCACTCTGCTTCCTGCTGCGGGACACCCCCGACGGCGCTGAAGTCATGCTGGGCGTTAAAAAGACCGGCTTTGGCTCCGGGAAGGTAGTGGGTCCCGGCGGGCATGTGGAAGCCGGAGAGACCGACGCCATAGCGGCGTGCCGAGAGATCCACGAGGAGGCGGGGATTACCGTCCGGCCTGAAGACCTGCAGGACGCCGGCGTTGTGCAGTTTGTTTTTCCCGCCAGGCCCGAATGGAACATGTCCGCGCGGATGTTCACAGCCCGCCGTTGGGAGGGCGAGCCCCGCGAAAGCGACGAGATCGCCCCAGCGTGGTTCAGTACACGGGCACTGCCTGTGGAGCGGATGTGGCAGGACGCCGACCATTGGCTGCCTGTGGTGCTGGAAGGGCGCAAGGTGAACGTCGTTGTGACCCTGGCTACGGACAACGAAACAGTGGCCTCGTCAGAAAGCCTGTTGCCCTAACCGCTGTAACCATTCCTGCCAAGCCGGAAACTATAGGGTTAGCCTGCAAACCAGGAAACTACATCACCAGGGGGGATCGTGCTTTCACAGCGCGAGCTGGCGTTCATCGCCTTATACAAGGACAGCTATCCAAGGATCCACAAATACGTCCTTCGGAGAGTCGACGATCCTGAGCTGGCCCAGGAACTCGCAGCGGATGTCTTCCGTATCGCTTGGGAGAAATGGGACGGCGCCACCAGCACGGAAATCCCTTGGCTCTTTGCCGTCGCCCGGAACCTTATCGGCAATGCCTACCGGGGCCGTGACCGGCAGAAAGCACTGACGGAGAAGATCACCGCCACTGCAGGCGGTGACCCGGGGGACCAGGGCGAGCACATGGCTGTGGAGAATGCCCTGGCCGTCCTTCGGGACAAGGACCGGGACATTCTCCAGCTGGCGTACTGGGACGACCTGACAATCGCCGAAATTGCCCAGGTCCTTGACTGTTCACAATCCGCCGCCAAGGTGCGGCTGCACCGGGCGAGGGAAGCCTTCCGGAGGCTCATGCCGGCCACTTGCGAATCGCTCGAACAGAAAGTCGGTGCGTAGCCATGGATCCGATCAAAAACCTGGTTTCCGGGGCAGACCCCATCCGTCACCACCCCGCAGTTCCCGACGGCGAGGAGGCCCTGCGAGGGATGTTCGCCCGCGCCGAGGGGTTCACGGACCGCGTCTCGCCGGACATCCCCACGCTCGCTGAACGAAGGCAACGGCGTGCCAGGATCGCCGGGCTCCTGGCAATCGCCGCGGCAGCAGTAACGGCAGGCGTCCTGGTCACCGTGAACCTCGGCCCGCTCACGGCCGCCCCGGCGCCGGCGACCACCGTCACCCCCACCGCGAATCCCACGCCAGCCACGCCGAAACCAACACCAACTCCCACTGGATCGGCATCCTCAACAGGAGCGGCCGTAGTACCACCGCCTGCCCGGCCGGCGTGGACTTCCTACACCGATTCAACCGGCCAGGCCACGTTCGACATCCGTCCGGACTGGGCGGTGGTGGAGTCTCCGCACATGATTGCAGGCATGCCGTTCAACACTCTCGAGGTCCGGAACGCAGACAACCAGACCATCAGCCGCCTTGACCTGGTCTATGACCGGACAGCAGGTCCCTGCGGCGCCGCTGCGCCGTTCACCGTGCTCGACTCCGAGCCTGTGCAGATTCCGCAGCAGCCCAAAGACCTCCAGCAGCGTGGCCAGCCACGGTTCTCCTTCACCATCGTTGAGGGGGCGAAAATATACGGCTCCATGGCACTGTCCGGATCCCTGGAAACTGTCCGGACTCCGTGCAGCTACAGCAACGGCATTGGGGGCCCGGAGGGAGTGCCCCCGGTCTATTTCGGAGATACCGAGAGTCTTACTCCGGATGGCGACAGGGCCCTGGAGTTCACTTCCGTAGCAGAAGCCAACGCCTACATGCAGTCCCAGGATTACGCGGATAAAAAGCGCATGCTGACATCCCTCTCCCTCAAAGCCTCCGACGTCGTCACATCGCAGCGCTTTACCAGCGAGGCCGCAGGGGCATCGTTCGCCCTGCCCACCGGCTGGGCGGCCAAGGACGTGCCCGCCGGGACACCGGATTACCCCGCCTCTGCGATCGAAGTCTCAGACGAGGCCGGCAAGACCGTGGCCACGTTCTACCACGGTGCAGGGGGAGGCCTCGGGGGTTCCTGTGGTCCTGAAAAGTACATAGCCACCGAGCTGGACTCCGCCCAGTACATGCCTTCGTGGGATGCCGGCGGCAACGTCCGCTTCTCCTACCGGGTCCTTGACCAGACGTCCGTTAACGCCGGCTTCAGCTACCAGGTGGGGCTCGTGGATGAGGCCAGCGGCCAGCTGAAGGATAGCTGCCTGATGTACTCCGTGGTCAACGGTGCCCCACGAGGCACCCTGTCCTTCGCGGACAGGGCCGCCAAAGCGGCTGGCGAACCGGTTTTCCAGACGCTGGCCGAGGCCAAGGCCTACATGGGCACCGCGGAGTACCGGAAGCTCAAGGAGATGATCCTGAGCCTCACGCTGTCCCAGTAGGGTTCCGCTCACCGATTCAGCAGAGTACGACGCCGGCGCGGTCTCCCTCGAAGGTGACCGCGCCGGCGTCGTACTTGCCTGGTTGCACTTACGGCAGGTGCCGTTCCTCGACTCCGTTGTATTCGCTCAACGGACGGATCAGCGAGTTCGAGTCCAGCTGTTCCATGATGTGTGCGGTCCAACCGGTGATGCGGCTGGCGACGAACAGGGGAGTGAAGGTGGCCGTATCAAAACCCATGAGGTGGTACGTGGGACCGGTGGGGTAGTCGAGGTTTGGCTTGATGCCTTTGGCCTCGTCCATCGCGGTTTCCAGCCCGTTGTAGAGGCCCAGGAGTTCGGGCCGGCCGTAGTGGGCGATCATTTTGTCCAGGGCGGCTTTCATGGTGGGTACCCGGGAGTCGCCGTGCTTGTAGACGCGGTGGCCGAAGCCCATGACTTTCTTCTTCTGGGCCAGAGCGTCCTCCATCCAGGTCTTTGCCCGGGCGGCGGCATCCTCCAGGGATTCCTCGGGCCGGATGCCGATCTCGTCGAAGGTGTGCATCACGGCCTCGTTAGCGCCGCCGTGGAGCGCGCCCTTGAGCGCGCCGATGGCGCCCGTTACCGCTGAATGCAGGTCCGAGAGAGTGGACGTGATGACCCGTGCGGTGAAAGTGGAGGCGTTGAAGGAGTGCTCGGCGTACAGGATCATGGAGACGTTGAAGGCATCCACGACCTCCGGGACCTGCTCTTCCCCGAAGGTCATCCAGAGGAAGTTGGCGGAGTAGTCCAGGTCATCGCGGGGCTCGACGGGCTCCTGGCCGTGGCGGCGGCGTTGGTCGTAGGCCACCACCGCGGGCATCGCGGCGAACAGGTCGATGGCCTTGTCCATGTTGGCTTGGCGCGAGGAATCCTCGGCCAGTTCGTGGCGGGCGCCCATGACCGATGCGGCCGTCCGGCAGACATCCATCGGGTGGGAGTTGGTGGGCAGTGCGTCGATAACCTGCTTGACCACAGGATCAAGGGGCCGTCCGGCCCGTTCCCGGGCGGTGAAGGCGGCTAGCTCCTCCGGGGTGGGCAACTCGCCGTTCCAGAGGAGATAGGCAACCTCCTCGAAACTGCAGCGGGCGGCGAGTTCCTGGACCGGATAGCCCCGGTACAGCAGTGAGTTGGTGTCGGGGTTGACCTTGGACACCGCGGTGTAGTCCACCACGACGCCGGCGAGGCCCTTCTTGATCTCATTTTCAGCCATGCTGAAACTCCTTCGTTCCTTGTGCCTGTGTGCCGGCCGAAGCCGGAAGCCTTGGATGGTTGCGGGTCAGCGGGTACCTGGAATCTTGAAATTGAAGACTCCGGTGTCAAACCGGTTGTAGGCCTCGTAATCCACGAGGTCGTACAGCCGCGCACGGGTCAGCATGCTCTCTACCTGGGCCTCCTGGGTGCCGTCGGACCTGATCGATTCCAGCGTACGCTCCGCGGCGCCCATGGCACTACGGAGGAGGGTCACGGGATAGATGACCATGTTGACGCCGACGCCCTGGAGCTGGTCCACGGTGAAGAGGTCGCTCTTCCCGAATTCGGTCATGTTGGCCAGGATCGGGACGTCCACGGCGTCGCGGATGGCCTGGAATTCGGTGAGGTCTTTCATGGCTTCGGGGAAGATGGCGTCCGCTCCGGCGTCCACGAGTGCTTTGGCGCGGTCCTGGGCTGCCTGGAGTCCGTCCGTGGCGCGGATGTCGGTGCGGGCCATGATCAGGAAGTTGGGGTCCCTGCGGGCGTCGGCGGCGGCGCGGATGCGTTTGGTGGCGGTGTCCAGGTCCACCACGTTTTTCCCGTCGAGGTGGCCGCAGCGCTTGGGGTTGAACTGGTCTTCGATGTGCAGTCCGGCGAGGCCGGCGTTTTCGATTTCCTGGACGGTGCGGGCCACGTTCATGGGCTCACCGAACCCTGTGTCTGCGTCGACGATGGCTGGCAGGTCGGTCATGCGGGCGATCTGCCCGGCCCGGGTGGCCACTTCGGTGAGCGTGGTCAGGCCGATGTCGGGCAGTCCGAGGTCGTTGGCGAGGACCGCGCCGGAAATGTAGACCCCGGCGAAGCCCTTCTCCTCGATCAGCCGGGCCGAGAGCGGGTTGAATGCGCCCGGGAACTGCTGAACCGTGCCGGAGGCGAGGAGTTCCCGGAACCGGATGCGCTTCTGCTCGGGGGTGACGGTGGAGTACAGCATCTAGAACAGTCCTTTGGGTGCGGCCGCGAAGTCGATCACGCCGGGGGCTGCGGTGATGTTCAGCTGGTCCAGTTCCCCGGCGGTGAGTTCGGGGAGGCGTTCGACGGCGGCGAGGAACCGCTCGATTTCAGCTTCCTCCACGAGTCCGGCGGCGAGGGTGCGGAACTTGTTGATGTACTGTTCCCGGGCGAAGGGCCGGGCACCGAGCGGGTGTGCGTCGGCCACCGCGATCTGGTCGGTGATGACGGTGCCGTCGGTGAGGGTGATCTCCACGGACCCGCCGAAGGCCTTCTCGTTGATGTCCAGTGAGTGGTAGCGGCGGGTCCATTCGGGGTCTTCCTCGGTGGACACTTTCTGCCAGAGCTCCACGGTGTCCGGCCGGGCGGCGCGTTCGGGGGAGTAGGAGTCCACGTGGTGCCAGGACCCGTCCTGCAGGGCCACGGTGAAGATGTACGGGATGGAGTGGTCCAGCGTCTCACGGGACGCGGTGGGGCTGTACTTTTGGGGGTCGTTGGCGCCGGAGCCGATGACGTAGTGGGTGTGGTGGCTGGTTTTGATCAGCACGGATTTCACGTTGGCCGGGTCCGTCGCTTCGGGGTGCTCCTTGTGGAGTTTGCGGGCGAGGTCGATCCAGGCCTGGGCCTGGTACTCGGCGGAGTGTTCCTTGGTGTAGGTGTCCAGGATCGCGCGCTTCGCCTCCCCGGGTGTGGGGAGCGGCACCATGTACGAGGCGTCCGGACCGTCCAGCATCCACGCGATCACACCGTCTTCGCCCTCATAAATGGGCACCGGGGAAGTCTGCCCGCGCATGGACCGGTCCACCGCTTCGACCGCCATCTTTCCCGCAAAGGCCGGAGCATGTGCCTTCCACGTGGAAATCTCACCCTTGCGGGACTGCCGGGTCGCGGTGGTGGTGTGCAGTGCCTGGCCCACCGACTGGAAAATGGTCTCGACGTCGAGCCCCAGCAGGGTGCCGATGCCGGCGGCTGCGGAGGGGCCGAGGTGGGCCACGTGGTCGATCTTGTGCTTGTGCAGGCAGATGGCCTTGACCAGGTTCACCTGGATCTCATACCCGGTGGCGATGGCCCGGACCAGGTCTGCCCCGCTGGAGCCCACGTGCTGGGCAACAGCCAGGATCGGCGGAATATTGTCGCCCGGGTGGGAGTAATCGGCGGCCAGGAACGTGTCATGGTAATCAAGTTCGCGGACGGCGACACCGTTGGCCCACGCAGCCCACTCGGGGGAAACACGTTCTCCGATGCCGAAAACCTTCGCGCCCTTCCCGCCGGTGCTTGGGCCGTGGGCCAAGGCCTGGGCGCGGGCCGCCACAATCGGTCCACGGTTCAACGAAGCGATGGCCACCGAAGCGTTGTCGATCACGCGGTTGATGATCATCTCCGTGACGTCATCAGTGACGTCGACAGGGTCCGCGGCGACCACGGCAATCTTGTGGGCCAGCTGGTCCTCGCGGGCCAAGTTTTCCTCGCTCTTGTAGACGCGGACGTGGTGTTCCTTAACCATGAGGGCTCCTCTTACTGGGGTGTGTGGGTGGCTTTGATATGCGAAAGGCTGCGGTGCAGGTGGACTGTGGTGGCGGCGTGGGCCAGGCGCGGATTGCGGTCGGCGATGGCCTCGGCGATGGCGGCGTGCTCGGTAGCCGCGGCCGCGAGACGGACGGCGTCGTCGGCGGCGAGCCTTCGTACGCGGACGAGGTGGACCCGAAGGCCCCGCATGGCCTGGGCAAGGTAGTTGTTTGAGACAGCGGAGTCGATAGCCGCATCCAGGCGGGCCACTAGTGCGTAGTAGTCGTTGCGGGCGGGATCTTCGCCGCTGATCAGGGCCGTCGCGTCCAGCAGTTCCCCGTGGAGCTGCGCAAAATCGTCCGGATTGCCGCGTTCGGCTGCCAGTTCGGCAGCCCTGCCTTCGAGGGTTTCGCGGAGCTCGAACAACTCATCGATGTCCTCCAGCGAAATACCGGTAACCACGACGCCGCGGCCTCCTGCCGCCGTCGTCAGCCCTTCGGCGGTGAGCCGGCCCAGCGCCTCCCGAAGGGGCGTGCGGGAGACGCCCAGGCGCTCGGACTGCTCCACTTCGGCGAGCAAGGTGCCCGGGAGTAGCCGCCACTGAACGATGTCATCGCGGAGTGCCGCATAGGCGCGGTCGCTGGCGCGCACGCTCTGACCCTTCACTGGTTGCATGACATCAGTGTATACACAGAAGCCTTTGAAGCGGGGAGATGTGCGGAATTTTTCCAAAAATTAGTCGCTATGTATACATTGCGGGGGTCTTGGCTGTTAGCGGCCGCTCCAACGGTATTCGTTTTCGGGCCGGCCCGGAGTGCCGTAACGCGGTGCCCGGGAGGCCGTTCCGGCGTCCGCGAGGTATTCCAGGTAGCGCCGCGCGGTAACCCTCGACATGCCCAGTGCCTCCATCACCTCGGTGGCAGAGACGGCTTCGGACCGTCCCTTCATAAACTCTTGTACTGATACAAGCGTGGAAATGGACAATCCCTTGGGCAGCGGCATCTCGGACGGGGCCCGGAGGCTGGCGAATGCCTGGTCAACGTCACTTTGTGAGGCCCCGGTTTTTTTGGAGCCCGACTCTGGGCTGGCCAGCTGCTGCCGGAAGAGCCGGTAGCTGGCGAGCTTGTCGGCAAAAGTGGCGTACGTAAACGGTTTGATCAGGTATTGCACTACCCCGATTGCTACGGCGCTCCGTACGATCGCGAGTTCCCGGACAGCCGTAATGGCGATGATGTCTGCCAGGATCCCTGCCGCACGCATCCGCCTGGCGATGTCCAGGCCATGGAGGTCCGGGAGGTTCATGTCCAACAGGACGAGTTCAACAGGGTCTCCCGAGGCGACGAACTCGGAGAGCAGCCGCAAGGCGGATTGGCCGTCAGGGGCGGTGCCGGCCAGGGTGAAGCCCTCCAGCCTGCCCACATAGGCCGCGTGCGCCGCGGAGGCCACCGGCTCGTCCTCAACAACGAGGACGCGGATATCGCTCACTGGAACTGCTCCTCTTTGTCGGTTCCGGCGGCAATGGCCGGAAGGAAGACATGGAACTGTGCCCCATCCGTGCCTGTGATGGTCATGGTACCGTCCAGCCGCTGCACCGCCTGCCGCACTAGGGCCAGGCCCACGCCGCGGCCGAAGGGTCCGGTCGCCTTGGTGCTGAAGCCATGCTTGAAGATATTGTCGACGGCGGCCGGGTCGATTCCCGGACCTGAATCCTTGACAGTGATGTCCAGGCCCTCGACATCGGACTCCACCGTTAGCTCCACGCGCTTGGGGGAATTGCCGTCCGCCGCGGCGTCGATCGCGTTGTCCAGCAGGTTGCCGAGAATGGTGACGAGGTCCTGGACCGCCAGTCCTGCCACCGAAGCGGACCCCATGGTGGTAAGGGTCAGTTTCACGCCGCGTTCGTTGGCTTCCGCGGCCTTTCCCATGATCAGCGCGCTCAGTACGGGCTCGTCCACGGAGCTGACCATCTCGTCGGTCAGCTGCTGGCTGAGCTCCAGGTCCTTGGTGGCGAACTCGAGTGCCTCGCGGGTTCGGCCCAGCTCCAGCAGGGAAACCATGGTGTGCAGCCGGTTGGCGTGTTCGTGGGTCTGCGCGCGGAGGGCGTCGGAGAGCGTCTTCATGGTTTCGAGTTCACTTCCGAGCGACTCGATCTCCGTCCGGTCCCGGATGGTGGCCACGGTCCCGTATACCGCGGGGCGGCGGGTTCCGGGGGAATCCGGTGCCTGGGCGGGGCCCTGATTCACCACCACAATCCGGGGGCCAGTCAGGTGGATCTCGTCGTGGGCGGTGCGGCCCGATTCAAAGAGATCTTTCAGGCTCTCCGTGAGAGGGAGGTCCGAGAGGGCAGGAGGTCGGGACGGGTCATCCCCCGAACCATGGGGGACAAGTCCCAGCAGTTCGGCTGCCTGGTCGTTGTACATCACCACGCGGCCCCGGGTGTCGATCAGGATGAGGCCCTCGCGGACAGAATGGAGGACGGACTCGTAATAGGCAAACAGCTGGGCGAGCTGCTCCGGCCCCCATCCTCGGGTTACCCGGCGCAGGTAGCGGCCCAGCAGCCAGGAAGCTACGGACCCGCCCAGCAGCAGTGCCAGGCCCAAGGCCAGCAGTGCGGGCAACCGCCCGGACAGGGCAACGTCCACCGTCCTGACCGTGACCCCCGCGGCAACCAGTGCCTTGACGTTACCCGCCGCGTCCTTGACCGGAGCAATGGTGCGCACCGACGGCCCCAGCGTCCCGGCCGTCACCTCGGTGAACACTTCGCCTCGAAGCGCGGCATCGATCGAGCCGATGTAGGGCCGGCCGAGTTCCTCGTCCCGGGGATGCGTCCAGCGTGTCCGGTCAGGCGCCATGATGGTGATGAAGTCTGCCCCTGATCCGGCCATGACATCGAGGGCATACGGCTGCAGCAACGCCGAGGGATCCGGGGTGTCCGCAGCCTCCAGGACCAACGGGTTGGCCGCGATAGCGGCGGCCACTCCGGTCATTCTGCGTCCGGCCTCTTCGTAGCTGCGGTCCCGGGCGTCAAGATACGTGGCGGTTCCCCCGATGCTGATGAACGCCAGCACAATGACCAGGTTCGCCACAAAGAGCCTGCGGGCGATACTCCAGCGGTGGATCATCAAGCACCTCCCATGACCAATATGAACGCAACGGTGAGCTAAGTCACGACCTGCCCAATGATGGATATCACACCGGACCGACGCGATGAGCCCAGAGAATGCGCCGCAGCGTCTACCAGATTATCCATAAGGAGACACATCATGGCTTCTCAACGAGGAGAGTCAGCAGCGCCTGCCAAGGCCGCCCGCAAGGGCCTGGACAAATCCCACTACCTCTACATTGCCGTCATTGCCGCCGTGATCCTGGGCGCCCTCGTCGGTCTGCTGTTCCCCGAAGTCGGCAAATCACTGAAACCGCTCGGCGACGGCTTCATCAAGCTCATCAAGATGATGATCGCACCCATCATCTTCTGCACGATCGTCCTGGGCATTGGCTCCATCGCCAAGGCTGCCACCGTCGGCAAGGTGGGCGGCTTGGCCCTTGGCTACTTCGTCCTCATGTCCACCTTTGCCTTGGGTATCGGCCTTGTGGTCGGGAACCTGATCCACCCGGGTGAGGGTTTGAAGCTGGCGGCCTACGACCCCAATAAGAAGGCCGAAGTAGACAGCACGGTTGCTTTCCTCCTGGGTATCATTCCGGGCGACATCCCCGTCCTGCCCACACTCTTCGCCGCCATCCTCGTAGGCTTCGCCCTCCAGAAGATGGGCGCGCAGGGCGCTCCTGTCCTCAAAGCCATCGGCCACGGCCAGGTGGTTGTGTTCCGGATCCTGATCATGATCATGTGGCTTGCTCCGGTGGGCGCCTTCGGTGCCATCGCTGCTGTTGTCGGCGCCACTGGCTTCGCGGCAATCGTGAGCATGTTCACCCTCATGGCTGCCTTCTACATCACTTGCGCCCTCTTCATCGTGGTGATCCTCGGCGGCCTGCTCCAGGTAGTGACCGGCGTCAACATCTTCAAGCTGATGAAGTACTTGGCCCGCGAATACCTCCTGATCTTCTCCACCTCTTCCTCCGAAGCAGCCCTGCCGCGCCTGATCGCCAAGATGGAGCACCTGGGTGTCTCCAAGCCGGTGGTGGGTGTCACCGTCCCGACGGGCTACTCCTTCAACCTGGACGGCACCGCCATCTACCTGACAATGGCGTCGCTGTTCGTCGCCAACGCCATGGGAACCCCGCTGGATCTCGGCGCCCAGTTGTCGCTGCTGATCTTCATGATCATCGCCTCCAAGGGTGCAGCCGGTGTCACCGGTGCAGGCCTGGCCACGCTGGCCGCCGGACTGCAGGCCCACAAGCCGGAGCTTCTTGGCGGCGTCGGCATGATCGTCGGAATCGACCGCTTTATGTCCGAAGCCCGTGCCCTGACCAACTTCACGGGCAACGCTGTTGCCACCCTCCTGATCGGCACGTGGGTCAAAGAGATCGACAACGGGCAGGTTGGCCGCGTGCTCTCCGGCGAGGTTCCCTTCGACGAGGAGACCATGATCGCTGGCCATGGCGAGCCGGTGGAGCGCCCGGTTGAAGCCAAGCCGGTACCGGCCACCGTCTAGGTAACCGTCCGGGCGAAAGTCCCGCTGGCCAAGCCCTAATACCAACCGCCAAGACGCCCGTACAGCCCCGGCTGTGCGGGCGTTTTGCGCGCAAGGGAGCCTAACCTTCGACCTCTACCAGAAGGTAAAGGCTCAGAATGCACGCAAAGTCAAGTTCCCTCGAATACCGTGTCGGGGCCTGTAGCCTTGGTGAAAAGCAGGAACGGCGCTGGACTTCCAGCGGCAGGTAAATCACCGTCATCGAAAGTGTGGATAGATACGTGAGCAGCGAACAGGGTTCGGCAACTCTGGAAGGCACGGAACTCGATCTGGAAGACGCCGTGATGGGTCCCACCGGGCGCCCCCACCGCGAATTTCCGGAACCCGCCCCGCTGTCCTCCCACGGTCCGGCGCGCGTGATCGCCATGGTCAACCAAAAAGGCGGCGTCGGCAAGACCACCTCCACCATCAACCTGGCAGCAGCCCTTGCTGAATATGGCCGCCGGGTGCTGTTGGTTGACTTTGATCCGCAGGGTGCCCTCTCAGCCGGCCTCGGCGTCAACCCGCACGAACTCGACCTCACTGTCTACAACGTCCTGATGGACCGCAAGGTCGATATCCGCGACGCCATCCACCAGACCGGCGTTGAAAACGTCGACCTGCTGCCCGCCAATATCGACCTCTCTGCCGCGGAAGTGCAGCTGGTCAACGAGGTTGCCCGCGAGCAGGTCCTGGACAGGGCCCTGAAGAAGGTCGAAGACGACTACGACGTCGTCCTCATCGATTGCCAGCCCTCGCTGGGCCTGCTGACGGTCAATGCCCTGACTGCCGCCCACGGCGTGATCATCCCGCTGATCTGCGAGTTCTTTGCCCTTCGCGCCGTTGCCCTCCTGGTTGAGACCATCGACAAAGTCCAGGACAGGCTCAATCCACGCCTCCAGGTGGACGGCGTCCTCGCCACGATGTATGACGCCCGCACGCTCCACAGCCGCGAAGTCATCACCCGCTTGGTGGAGGCCTTCGGAGACAAGGTGTTCGAAACCGTGATCAAGCGCTCCATCAAGTTCGCTGACGCCACCGTGGCCGCCGAGCCGATCACCAGCTACGCCGGCAACCACATCGGCGCGGATGCCTACCGCCGCTTGGCCAAAGAGCTGATTTCGCGCGGCGGCGCACCCTAGCCAGGCGGTGGCTGAGTCCAAGCCCGGCTTTGAGGTGCGGCTGGCCAACTTCACGGGTCCGTTCGACCTCCTGCTGGGCCTCATCGCCAAGCACCAGCTGGATATCACCGAGGTGGCCATTGCTACTGTCACCGATGAGTTCATCAAATACATCCGGAACCTGCAGAAGCTCGGGGAGGACTGGGCTCTGGACGAGGCCAGCGAGTTCCTCGTCATTGCGGCCACATTGCTGGATCTCAAGGCCGCCCGGCTCCTGCCCGCCGGCGAAGTCGAGGACGACGACGACATCGCCCTCCTCGAGGCCAGGGACCTCCTCTTTGCCCGCCTCCTGCAGTACAAGGCTTTCAAGCAGGTCGCGGGCCTGATCGGCGGGACCCTGGAAGAGGAGTCCCGGCGTTTTCCGCGCCAGGTTGCCCTGGAGGAGCACTTCGCCGCCATGCTCCCCGAGTTGGTCTGGAAGCACACGCCCCAACAGTTCGCCCGGCTGGCCGAAGCCGCGCTGGAACCCAAGGCTCCCAAGCCCACTGAAGTTGGGCTGGGCCACCTGCACGGCAGCGCCGTTAGTGTGAAGGAGCAGGCAGAAATAATGGGCCTGCGCCTCCAGCTGGGGAATCCGTTGACCTTCCGTGCGCTGATCGCCGACGCCGAGTCCACGCTGGTGGTAGTGGCGCGTTTCCTGGCACTGCTGGAAATGTTCCGCGACAAGGCGGTGTCCTTCGACCAGCTGAGCCCGCTGGGCGACCTGACGGTGCACTGGACGGCGGACGGCCGGGACTGGTCCACCGAGAACCTGAGTGAAGAATACGAGGAGCAGCCGTGACCGAAGATGACTCTGCGTCCGCAGCAGATGAAGGCCTTGACGTCTGGAACCTCCCGGGCGGAGCGAAAGCCGCGGTCGAAGCTGTGCTGATGGTGCTGGACCAGCCGGCCACGGCCACCGAACTTGCCGCAGGCCTGAACCTGACTGTCGCCGTCGTCGAGCAGTTGCTGGCGGAACTGCAGCGTGAGTATAACGGCTATACTGTTAAAGCCCCGGACATGGACGTTGCCAGCGATGCTGGCTTCAGCGCCAGCCCCCGGGGTTTTGAATTGCGGAACATCGCCGGTGGCTGGCGGATCTACTCACGCACGGACTTCGCCGACATCGTCGGCCGGTTTGTGCTGGAGGGCCAGACTGCCAGGCTCACGCAGGCGGCGCTGGAAACCTTGGCCGTCATCGCCTACCGGCAGCCCGTTTCCCGGGCGAGGGTGTCTGCAATTCGGGGAGTAAACGTTGATTCGGTCGTGCGGACACTGACGCAGCGCGGGCTGGTCGAAGACGCCGGAAACGATCCGGAGTCAGGCGCCGTCCTGTACCGGACCACATCGTACTTCCTGGAGCGGATGGGAATAGGCTCCGTGGCTGAGTTGCCTCAGCTTTCACCCCATCTTCCGGGGCTCGAAGGCATCGAGGAGTTCTACGACGCCGGAAGAATGTAGGCGGGGCATCCTGCCTGCGCACAAGAGTATTCATCAGGGCAGATTTATTCTGCACGGCTGGCTAGTGTTGTCCTTGGACAACGTGCCGGTCAAAATATCGAAGGACGGGTCATGACACAGGCGGGACGCCAGGGTTCACCACGTAACAGTTCAGGACGTAACAGTTCAGGACGTAATTCATCACAGGGCGCAGCGGGCGGCGGTTTCCGCGGCGCCGCCGGAAAGCGCAATGCCGGGTTCGGCGGCGGCGACCGCCCCCACAAGGCACCCAAGCCCCGCGAGGAACGCTTTGTCGATCCCGACGAGGCAGCCGCAGGCCAGCCCGCCCGCGGCGCATCCGACTGGAAGCCGGCCGCCCCCTCATCGCGGAAGCCTGCCGCCCGCAAACCGGGCGCCAAGAAGGCTCCCGGCACGCCTGGCGCGCTCAAGCCCAAACCACGCACGGGCAAGCCGGGGGCAGCGGCATCCCGCGCGTTCGGCAGTGAACGGTTCGGACAGAACCTTGGCCCCGTGCGCAAGCCTTCGCGCAAGCGCGGTCCCCGCGGCGACGTCCCGCAGTCTGAACTGCACGACGCCGATGGCATCCGCCTGCAAAAGGTGATGGCACAGGCCGGCGTCGCCTCACGACGGGTCTGCGAAGAGATGATCACTGAGGGCCGCGTCGAGGTCGATGGTCAGGTTGTCACCGAACTGGGTGTCCGGGTGGACCCCAAGACCGCTGTCATCCACGTCGACGGACTCCGCATCCAGCTGGACGAAAACCTCGTCTACATGGTCTTCAACAAGCCAAAAGGCGTCGTGTCCACGATGGAAGACCCCGACGGCCGCCCCTGCATCAGCGATTTTGTGCGGAAGACTCACCAGGGCGAACGCCTGTTCCACGTCGGCCGGCTGGACGTCGCCACCGAAGGGCTGCTGCTGCTCACGAACGACGGCGAACTTGCCAACCGCCTGACGCACCCGTCCTACGAGGTTCCCAAGACCTACCTGGTGCAGGTCCGTGGACCATTCCCGCAGGGAATCGGCGCCCAGCTACGGGAAGGCGTGGAACTCGAAGACGGCTTCGCCTCCGTTGACTCCTTCAAGCTGGTGGACTCCACCCCGGGCCACGTGCTGATCGAAGTTGTCCTGCACTCTGGCAAGAACCGGATTGTCCGGCGCTTGTTCGATGCCGTGGGCTTCCCCGTGCTGCGCCTTGTGCGCGTCAAGGTGGGTCCCATCGGCCTGGGCGACCAGCGACAGGGCAGCATCCGGAACCTGGGCAAGCAGGAAGTCGGCCACCTGCTGGCATCCGTAGGGCTCTGACGCATGTCCGCTTTTCGTACGTACGGCCGCGGACACCTGAACGGACCGGTCGTAGTGATCGGCACGGGGCTGCTCGGCGCCAGCATCGGGCTGGGGCTGCGTGGCCGCGCCGTGCCTGTGTACCTGTCTGACCCGTCGCCCACCAACCAGGCAGTCGCCGTCGATATCGGGGCGGGGCTGCCGCTGTCGGAACTTGAAGGCGCCGCGCCGGAACTCGTGGTCGTGGCGGCGCCACCGGACGTGACCGCCGACGTCGTTGCGGGCGCATTGGCGCAGTACCCGGAATCCGTGGTGGTGGACATCGCCAGCGTTAAGGCTGACATTCTGGCTGACCTGCGCGCCCGTGGTGCGGACCTTTCCCGCTATGTTGGCAGCCACCCCATGGCCGGCCGGGAAAAGTCCGGGCCCGTTGCCGCCCGGGGAGAACTGTTTACGTCCATGCCCTGGGTGGTTTGTCCGTCGGATGAGTCCTCGGCTGAAGCCACGCGGGTGGCGCGGGCCCTGGCCTCGGACTTGGGGGCCGTGGTTTCCCAATTCACGGCAGACGAACATGATGAGGCTGTGGCCCTCGTGTCGCACCTGCCGCAGGTGATGTCCTCGTTGTTGGCCAGCCGCCTGCAGGGAACGCCGCTGCACGCACTCTCGCTTGCAGGCAACGGCCTGCGGGACGTCACCCGGATCGCCGCGAGCGATCCCACATTGTGGGTGCAGATCCTGGGCGGCAACGCCCGGAAAGTGGTGGAGATCCTCTACGGTGTCCGCGAGGACCTGAACCGCCTCATTGGCACGCTGGAGGCGCCCGGCGCACCGGGCGCGCGGCTGGATCTCGCCCAGCTGATCAGCGAAGGCAACGCCGGCCAAGCACGCATTCCCGGTAAACACGGCGGCCCGCCGCAGGCCTACTCCTGGCTCACCGTCCTGGTGGACGACAAGCCGGGCCAGATCGCCCTTCTCCTCACCGAGATCGGCGAGATCGGCGTCAACGTGGAAGACCTCCGGCTGGACCATTCGTCAGGCCAGAATGTCGGCATGGTGGAGCTCTCCGTCCTGCCGAACAAACACGACCACCTGATCGAAGCACTCAACGACCGCGGATGGCGGGTACTGCAGTAATGACACAGGAACTCCTCGACACCCTGCCCGCCCTGCGCGTGGGACGGCCCCTCGTCGTGGCAATCGACGGCCCGTCAGGCTCCGGCAAGTCCAGCGTGAGCAAGGAAGTTGCGCGCCGGCTGCGGCTCGCCTATTTGGACACAGGGGCCATGTACCGGGCGCTGACGTGGTTCTGCGTGAACACCGGAGTCGACCTCAACGACGCCGCGGCCGTGGAGCAGGCTGCACGGGACCTCGTGTTGGAGCTAAGCACCAGTCCCCACGAGGACTACGTGCGGGTTGATGGGGTCGACGTTGCCGACGCCATCCGCGAACCTGCCATTTCCTCGGCCGTCAGTTCCGTGGCCACAACGCTGGGTGCGCGGACCGAGCTGATCCGCCGCCAGCGCGAGCTGATTGAAAAGCACCTCCGCCGGATGGTGGTGGAGGGTCGGGACATTACTACAGTCGTCGCACCCGGGGCAGAAGTCCGGATGTTGCTGACCGCCAGTGAGGAAGCCAGGCTTCGCCGTCGCGGCATCCAGCTTGGGGGTACTCAGAACGCCGAGCAGCTCGCCGCCCAGGTAATCCACCGCGACGCCAAGGATTCCACGGTGGTGAATTTCACCCAGGCCGCCGACGGCGTGGTGACGCTCGATTCCTCGGACTTGGACTTCGAAGAAACCGTGGACGCCGCCCTCGTGATTGTCACCAAGGTCCTCAACCGTGACTGACGGCGGCGCAAAGCTCCCCGCCGGCTGGACCATGGCTTGGAGCCGGCCGGTTGGCTGGATCCTGGACCATGCGGTGTACCGCACTTCGGTGACCGGCCGGGACAATGTCCCTACCGGGGGACCGGTAATTTTTGCCGGCAACCACATCAGTTTCCTGGACGGGCCGGTGATGTTCGGTGCGTCTCCACGCCCGATGCACATCCTGGTCAAGAAAGAGATGTTCAAAGGTTTCCTCGGCCGGGTCCTGCGGGCATCCGGCCAGCTTCCCGTGGACCGCACCGGCGACCGTGCGGCGCTGTTGCTCTGCAAGGACGTGCTCGACGCCGGCCGTTGCGTCGGGATTCTGCCCGAAGGCACCCGGGGGAGCGGCCAGGCAACGGACATCAACAATGGCGTGGCGTGGCTGGCGCTGAACTCGGGGGCGCCGGTAGTGCCGGTGGCCATCCTGGGGACCAGGACCGGCGATGAACACCTGGACACTGTTCCCAGGCCGGGGCGGCGATTCCATGTCAGCTTCGGCGATGCCCTGACGCTAAGCCGCAATCCCGGTGAAACCGGGCGTGCTTCAATGGACAGGGCGGGAATGGAAATCCGCGCTGCGCTGGCAGGGCACGTCCAGGATGCAATCAGACTCAGTGGGCAGCCTTTGCCCCACGCGGACCAACCGCTTGAACCAGCAGTAGCCGGGACGCCGGCAGATGACCACTAAGGAAAGTGCAATGAGCGATACGACTCAAACCTCCGGCCACTTCGGCGCCGGCGAAGACGAATACACGCCCACCGGCACAGACCAGGTGGCCGAGCGGCTGGCTGCCCTGGACGACGAAGAAGCAGAGACGCGCGCAGCGTCCCTCCGTGCGGGCCTGGAAGACTACGAACTTGATGAGGACGACGCCGCCCTGCTCAGCGGCGGGTACGACGACGAGGACTTCGACGGTCCGGTCAAGCTGGACCCCGTCCTGGCCATTATCGGGCGCCCGAACGTGGGCAAGTCCACCCTGGTAAACCGTATCCTGGGCCGCCGCGAAGCCGTGGTGGAAGATACTCCGGGCGTTACCCGGGACCGGGTGATGTACTCGGCTCACTGGAACGGGCGCAACTTCACGCTCGTGGACACCGGCGGCTGGGAGCACGATGCCCGCGGCATCCACGCCCGCGTGGCCGAGCAGGCTGAGATGGCCGTCGAACTTGCCGACGCCGTGCTGTTCGTTGTTGACTCCGCTGTGGGCGCAACTGCCACGGATGAGGGTGTCATGAAGATGCTCCGCCGCAGCAAGAAACCCGTCATCATGGTGGCGAACAAGGTGGACGACTTTGCCCAGGAGGCCGACTCGGCCACCCTGTGGGGCCTCGGCTTTGGCGAGCCGTACCCGGTCTCCGCCCTGCATGGACGCGGTGTCGCCGACCTCCTGGACCATGTCATGGACACCCTCCCGGAGTTCTCCACGATCGAAGGACTGGAGCGCTCGGGCGGCCCGCGCCGCATCGCGCTGATCGGACGCCCCAACGTGGGCAAGTCTTCCCTGCTGAACAAGCTGGCAGGCTCGGAGCGTGTGGTGGTGGACAACACCGCCGGCACAACGCGCGACCCCGTGGATGAGTTCATCGAACTCGGTGGCCGTACGTGGCGGTTCGTTGACACGGCCGGCATCCGGCGCCGCCAGCACATGGCCCAAGGCGCCGACTACTACGCTTCGCTGCGTACCCAGGCTGCCTTGGAGAAGGCGGAAGTCGCCGTCGTCCTGCTGGCCGTGGACGAAGTCCTCAGCGAACAGGACGTCAGGATCCTGCAGTTGGCCATCGAATCCGGCCGGGCGCTGGTCCTGGCGTTCAACAAGTGGGACCTGCTCGACGACGAACGCCGGACGTACCTGGAGCGCGAAATTGAACAGGACCTGGCCCACGTGGCCTGGGCGCCCCGGGTCAACATTTCCGCGCTGACGGGCTGGCACAAGGACCGCCTGGTCCCGGCTTTGGACCTTGCCTTGGAGAGCTGGGACAAGCGCATCCCCACCGGGCGCCTGAATGCCTTCCTCGGCGAACTTGTGGCGGCGCACCCCCACCCCGTCCGTGGCGGAAAGCAGCCCCGCATCCTGTTCGGCACCCAGGCATCCAGCCGCCCGCCGAAGTTCGTCCTGTTCACCACCGGGTTCCTTGACCCCGGATACCGCCGCTTCATCACCCGCCGCCTGCGGGAGACGTTCGGCTTCGAAGGCACACCCATCGAGGTCAACATGCGCGTCCGCGAAAAGCGCGGCAAGAAGCGTTAATTGCGACACACCAGCTGATCCTATGCCGGAAAGTGTCACAGGCACCCTCTGGCATCGTGTAAGCTTTTCAAGGTGGTTCGGCCGGACTGCTGAGTTGAAATCCTGGCTAACATCAGGAGTAAACGCAGCGGAGAACGGCAGAACTAACGGGCTGTAGCGCAGCTTGGTAGCGCACTTGACTGGGGGTCAAGGGGTCGCAGGTTCAAATCCTGTCAGCCCGACCAAAAACGGAAGCACCCCGGAGAATTTCTCCGGGGTGCTTTTGCGTTTGCTGTTATTTCAGGAACTTTGAGGTCCGCCGGTCCGCCAGGACCTTTCCATTGGTCTGGCATGTGGGGCAGTACTGGAGCGAGGTGTCCGCGAACGAAACTTCGCGGACCGTGTCCCCGCATACCGGGCAGGACTCACCCGTCCGGGCGTGGACCCGCATGTGGCTCCGTTTGACGTCCTTCAGCTCGCTGGGCGGCTTGCCGCGGGCTTCGGTTAGCGCCGTGCCAAGGACATTGTGGATGGCGTCGTAGAGGACCTCGACCTGCCCCTGGTCGAGGGACTTGGAGATCGCGAAGGGCGATATTTTTGCGGCGTGCAGGATCTCGTCGCTGTAGGCGTTTCCGATTCCGGCGATGACACTTTGGCTACGCAGGAGCCCCTTGATCTGTTGGGAACTGGAGCGGAGGATCCCGGCCAGCGTATCGGCGTCGAACTCCGCACTGAAGGGATCCGGGCCAAGCGCGGCGATTCCCGGCACATCCTGTGGCTCGCGCACTACGTAGACTGCCAGGCTCTTCTTGGTGCCGGCTTCGGTGAGGTCCATCCCGTGCCGGCCATTGTCACCGGAAAAGGCCATCCGGACAGCGATGTGGCCTTTGCCCTTACGGAGCTCAGAGTTGCTCGGCGAGTCCGTGAAGCGGACCCAGCCGGCCCGTGCGAGATGAAAAACCAGCGACAAGCCGCCGGTGTCAACGCAGATGAATTTGCCGAAGCGGCGGACCCCTGTCACGGCCCGGCCGTACAACTCGGTATAAGGCGGATCCGCCGTCTTCAACACGGCGAAGGACACAACCTGGACCTGGTCCAGGACCGTACCGCGCAGATGGCCGTCCAGATAGTCAGCCAGGCCTGCAACCTCGGGAAGCTCGGGCATGCCCCCATCATGTCAGAATCCTCCTCGAACGCCCTGGGAGTTGTGCCTATACTTTCAGCGGCGGCTTGTTTTGCAGGCCCCGTTGACATTGGTGTTTGACTCGACGAAAGGCCCCAGATGAGCAACATTCCCGAAGACCTGTCCTACACCGCAGAGCACGAATGGGTGTCCGCGCCCAACGCCGATGGCGTGGTCCGCGTGGGCATCACCGACTTCGCCCAGGACGCCCTCGGAGACGTTGTCTACGCACAGATGCCCGAGGTGGGTACCAAAATCACCGCGAACGAGGTAGTGGGCGAAGTCGAGTCCACCAAGAGCGTGAGCGACATTTACGCCCCGGTCAGCGGGGAAGTCGTTGCACGCAACGACTCCCTGGACACCGATTCTGCCCTGATCAACTCCGATCCCTACGGTGACGGCTGGCTCATTGAAGTCAAACTGGCTGAAGCTGACGCTGTGGAGTCGCTGCTCAGTGCATCGGAGTACGAACAACAGGTAGGCTGAAAGCTAACCGGTTCATCCGGTCCGGCCACACGACGTCTTCGCACGTCAATGGCCGGATCCGGCGTCCGGAACCGGGCCTGCGAGGCAGGCCCGGAGGGGACATGTTGACTGCAGGTGACGCTGCAGCGGAAGAGGAGGAAGCCATGGTTGGCCACAAGCAAAACCCTGCCGATGGGGATTACGGTACAGGCAAGGCTTCGGAGACCACCTCGATCCATCTCACGCCCGTCACCGAAGAACCCACCATTACGCCCAAGCTTTCAATGGACGAGCGCAGTTCTGTCGAGGCGCTGCCCGCCGGGTCGGCGCTGTTGATTGCCCACAGTGGCCCCAACGCCGGTGCCCGCTTCCTGCTGGACTCTGACGTCACCACCGCCGGGCGCCACCCTGACGCCGACATCTTCCTGGACGACGTCACCGTTTCCCGCCGCCATGTTGAGTTTCGTCGTACGCCGCGCAGCTTCGAAGTGGTGGACAAAGGCAGCCTCAACGGCACGTATGTCAACCACGACCGCGTGGACAGCGTTGAACTGAAGTCCGGAAGCGAAGTCCAGATCGGCAAATTCCGCCTCACCTTCTACCTGAGCCCTGCCCGCGCTGCAGGCCGCGTCTGATCCCGGGGCAGTTGCCTGTGGCAATGGCACAACCGGAACGCCGGGGACCGCAGGTCCTGAACATCGGGGAAGTTCTCGCCCAGCTCAGCGGGGAGTTTCCTGGAATGACTGCGTCGAAAATCAGGTTCCTGGAAGAGAAGGGACTTATCAATCCGCGCCGTACCCCGGCGGGGTACCGGCAGTACTCAGACGGCGACGTCGAACGCCTCCGGTTTGTTCTGGCACTTCAGCGGGACCAGTATCTTCCCCTCAAAGTCATCAAGGACTATCTCGACGCGATCGACAGGGGAGAGCGGCCGGAGAACCTTCCGCCCGGCGTCGTGGTTTCACCGCGGATTGTCTCGGACGAGCTGGCAGCCGAGCTTCAGAACCGTGGCCGCAAGCTCAGCGAGGAGCAGCTTCGGACCGAGTCCGGAGCCAGTGTCCCGCTGCTGCAGTCGCTGCTTAGCTTCGGGCTGATCAGCCACAGCAACGGCAAATTTGATGAGCACGCCCTGCAGGTGGCGCGCGCCTGCGTGCAGCTGGAAAGCCACGGCCTTGAACCGCGGCACCTGCGGCCATTCCAGGCCGCGGCCGAACGTGAATTCGGGCTCGTGGAGCGTGCAGTGGCGCCCCTCGCATCGCGCAAGGACTCGGCGTCCCAGGCCCGTGCGGCCGAAGCGGCCCGCGAAATCAGCGACCTCTGCCTCACCCTGCACCGGGCCCTGGTGCAGGATCACATCTCACGCATGGACATCTGATGATCGAAGTCGAGATCGTAGGGGTTCGGATCGAACTTCCCTCCAACCAGCCGCTGGTGCTGCTTCGCGAGATCCACGGCGAACGCCACGTGCCGATCTGGATCGGCACGCCGGAGGCCAGTGCTATCGCCCTGGCCCAGCAAGGTGTGGTCCCACCCCGCCCCATGACGCACGACCTCCTCGTTGACGTCGTTGAATCCTTGGGCCACTCGGTAGTCAGCGTTAACATCGTGGCCGTCGAGGACAACATCTTCTACGGCCAGCTGCAGTTTGAGAACGGAACCACCGTCAGCTCACGTGCCTCAGATGCGCTGGCCATCGCGCTGCGGGCCAAGTGCCGGATCTGGTGCGCCGACTCCGTGATGGATGAGGCCGGGGTCCGCATCACCGAACACGATGAAGGCGAAGACACCGAACCCGGGCCAACGGTCGATGAAGAACGTGAACTGCGCCGCTTCCGGGAGTTCCTGGACGACGTTGAACCGGAAGATTTCGACGGCTGACATCACGTTAAGGTTAAAGTTGAGGCTGAAAGTTTCGACACGCCCTGCCAAACAGCCGCACGTCTTTGACCTTGGGTCTTTGCAGGCCTAACGTCGAAGGTATCAAGTTCCCATTGCTTACGGCAGCCGCGCAAGTCACACTGTAAGGTGCGACCCCAGGAAATTACATGCATGGACTTCGTTCCGGTTCAGGCTGCCGCAGTTTTCCCCCGGGAGCTTATGACAAGGAGGATCCAGGTGAGTCCCAAAGGCGAAGCAGGCGAGCTGAAACAGCCCTCGACGGCTGGTGTTGCCGTGCCCGCGAGCGGTGCCCAGGGCCTTCTGTTTACCGAAGATCTGCCAGTCCTCGACGAAGACGCAGGTTACCGCGGACCGACTGCCTGCAAGGCGGCCGGAATCACCTATCGGCAGCTTGATTACTGGGCACGTACCGGCCTCGTGGAACCTGCCGTTCGAGGTGCTGCCGGTTCCGGTTCGCAGCGGCTATACGGTTTCCGGGACATCCTTGTCCTGAAGGTGGTTAAGCGGCTCCTCGATACCGGGGTCTCGTTGCAGCAGATCCGGACCGCGGTGGAACACCTGCGGGAACGGGGCGTGGAAGACCTCGCCCAGATCACGCTGATGAGCGACGGCGCCAGTGTCTATGAGTGCACGTCCGCCGATGAAGTCATAGATCTCGTCCAGGGTGGCCAGGGCGTGTTTGGCATTGCGGTCGGCCGAGTGTGGCGGGAGGTCGAAGGCAGCCTGGCGTCCCTCCCGAGCGAGCATGCGGCCGAACAGTCCTTTCCGGACGACGAACTCAGCAAGCGCCGTGCTGCCCGAAAAACCGGCTAAACCCTAGAACTTCAAAGGCCACCTTCCAAAGGAAGGTGGCCTTTTCCATGTCTTCCGCATTGCGGCGCCTAGCGCTGGCTGCGGCTCCGCAGCCCGTTGCCGACGGCGAGGAGGTTGGCCAGCAGGGTATCGAAGAGCGCGGCAGCCGATTTCGCCGAGTCACCCGGCCAGTGGTGCACGGGATGCGCCGCGCCCTGGATCTGTTGCCAGTTCGCCTGTTCGGGGATGCGGGGGCTAAGCAGGAGTTCGCCGAACATCGATTCCATCTCCGCAAGCCGGTAGGTGTGCTCGGAGGAGCCGGTGCGCACCCGGTTGGCTACGATGCCGGCGGGTGAAAGGTTCGGGGCGAACTCCTGCCGGAACAGTTGGATGGCCCGCATGGTGCGTTCGGTTCCGGCGACGGAGAACAGCCCCGGCTCTGCCACGAGCGCCACCTTGTCGCTGGCCGACCAGGCCATCCTGGTCAGGCCGTTGAGGGAAGGCGGGCAGTCGATCAGGACAAGCTCGTAGTGATCTGCGCCGGCCAGCACGGTTGAGAGCCGGCGGAGGTCGCGGCGGCCCAGGTCAGGGCGGTCGTAGATGCCGGTATATGCGGAGCCGACGGCGACATCCAGGACAGCAGGTCCGGAACCGTTTGAAGGCGTGCGGGCCGTCCAGCTGCTTCCCACCACGTTTTCCGCGAGTTTGGCCTTGCGCGGGCTCTTGAGCATTCGCCCGATGTCCAGCTGGTCGCCGGGCTGTACGCCCAGTGCCGTGGTCGCATCCGCGTGGGGATCGAGGTCCACCACCAATGTGGGGATGCCCGCGGCAAGCGCCGCAGACGCCAATCCTGTGGTGACGGAAGTCTTGCCGACTCCGCCCTTGAGGCTGCTGATGCTGACTACTTGCACTTGAGAGACCAAAACCTAACGCCGGCTGCCGTGTTGGGGGTAATGTTTGCTCCGGCAGTGCCGAAGCCGGACGGCTCCTGCCGCCCTACTCATCATATGTGGATGCGCCGGCGATTCCTGCTTTATCGGGCGTCGGCATGGCACCTCGGCATGATGGCAACAGCTGGGCCCGGCGATCCCGGTCAAAGCTCCCGGGACATGACGGTAAGTTCTGTGATGGTGGCCACAATGATTTGTATTTCTAAGCGCGGGTCTTAGACACTGTGACCACTTACCGATACACCCGCAATGATGCAGGAGAAGTATGTTTTCCAAGATTCTGGTGGCCAACCGCGGCGAAATCGCGATCAGGGCATTCCGCGCCGGCTACGAGCTGGGCGCCAAGACCGTTGCTGTTTTTCCGAACGAGGACCGTAACTCGATCCACCGCCAGAAGGCCGATGAGGCTTATCTGATCGGTGAGGAAGGCCATCCGGTCAGGGCTTACCTTGACGTGGCCGAAGTGGTCCGTGTGGCCAAGGAGTCCGGTGCTGACGCCATCTACCCTGGCTACGGATTCCTCTCCGAGAACCCGGACCTTGCCCGTGCCGCGAAGGAAGCGGGCATTACGTTCGTTGGTCCGCCGGCTGAAGTCCTGGAGCTCGCAGGCAACAAGGTTGCCGCCCTGGAAGCTGCCCGGAAGGCCGGCGTCCCGGTCCTGAAGTCCAGCCAGCCGTCCAAGGACCTCGATGAGCTCATCGCCGCGGCCGACGAAATCGGGTTCCCCATCTTCGCCAAGGCGGTCGCCGGCGGCGGCGGGCGCGGCATGCGCCGGGTGGACACGCGCGAAGCCCTTCCGGAAGCCCTGCAGTCCGCCATGCGCGAAGCGGATGCGGCGTTCGGTGATCCCACCATGTTCCTGGAGCAGGCCGTCCTGCGGCCGCGGCACATCGAGGTCCAGATCCTCGCCGATGCCGAGGGCAACGTCATGCACCTCTTTGAGCGTGACTGTTCCATCCAGCGCCGCCACCAGAAGGTTATTGAGATCGCCCCCGCGCCCAACCTGGACGAGGGGATCCGCCAGGCCCTGTACCGGGATGCGGTCAAGTTCGCGAAGGCACTGAACTACGTCAACGCCGGTACTGTCGAGTTCCTGGTCGATACCGTCGGCGAACGGGCCGGCCAGCACGTGTTCATTGAGATGAACCCGCGCATCCAGGTGGAGCACACTGTTACCGAAGAAGTCACGGACGTGGACCTGGTGCAGGCGCAGCTGCGGATCGCCTCCGGCGAAACGCTCGCGGACCTGGGACTCTCCCAGGAGACGGTCCAGCTCAAGGGCGCAGCCCTGCAGTGCCGCATCACCACCGAGGACCCTGCCAACGGGTTCCGGCCGGACGTCGGGAAGATCACCGGCTACCGCTCTGCCGGCGGCGCCGGTGTAAGGCTCGACGGCGGCACCGTGTACTCAGGTGCCGAAATCAGCCCGCACTTCGACTCCATGCTGGTGAAGCTCAGCTGCCGCGGCCGCGATTACCCTGCCGCCGTGGCCCGCGCCCGCCGTGCCCTTGCCGAGTTCCGAATCCGTGGCGTCTCCACCAACATTTCGTTCCTGCAGGCGGTCCTGGACGACCCCGACTTTATTGCCGGCAACGTGGCGACCAACTTCATCGACGAACGCCCCCAGCTCCTGAAAGCCCGGGTTTCCGCTGACCGCGGCACCAAGCTGCTGACCTGGCTGGCCGAGGTCACGGTGAACAAGCCGAACGGCGAGCTCACCGTCCACTCCAACCCCGCAGCCAAGCTGCCTTCGGTTGCAGGCACGCAACCTCAGCCGGGATCCCGCCAGCGGCTCCTGGAACTGGGCCCGGAGGGCTTCGCCAAGGCTCTTCGTGAGCAGACAGCGGTGGCTGTCACAGACACCACCTTCCGCGACGCCCACCAGTCCCTGCTCGCTACCAGGGTCCGGACCCGCGACCTGGTAGCTGCGGGCCCGGCCGTCACTGCCCTGCTCCCGGAATTGCTCTCCGTTGAGGCCTGGGGCGGCGCCACCTACGACGTCGCGCTGCGCTTCCTCGGCGAGGACCCGTGGGACCGCCTTGCCGCGCTCCGGAAGGCGCTGCCGAACGTCTGCCTGCAGATGCTGCTCCGTGGCCGGAACACCGTGGGCTACACCCCGTACCCCGAAGAGGTCACGGAGGCGTTTGTCAATGAGGCAGCCGCCACCGGCATCGACATCTTCCGGATTTTCGACGCCCTGAACGACGTCAACCAGATGGCCCCCGCAATCCGTGCAGTCCGGGCCACCGGCACCGCGGTCGCCGAGGTGGCCCTCTGCTACACGGGCGACCTCCTGAACCCGGATGAGAAGCTGTACACGCTCGAGTACTACCTCGAGCTGGCCCAGCGGATTGTGGACGCCGGCGCTCACATCCTTGCCATCAAGGACATGGCCGGCCTGCTCCGTCCAGCTGCCGCCGCGAAACTGGTGGCCGCACTCCGTGAGCGGTTCGACCTTCCGGTCCACCTGCACACCCACGACACCGCCGGAGGCCAACTGGCAACCCTGCTGGCAGCCGTGGACGCTGGTGTGGATGCGGTAGACGTGGCATCCGCCTCGCTGGCCGGAACCACCAGCCAGCCCTCGGCGTCGGCCCTGGTGGCGGCGCTGGCGCACACCCCGCGTGACACCGGGCTGAGCCTGGCAGCCGTGAGCTCCCTGGAGCCCTACTGGGAGGCTGTGCGGCGCGTCTATGCGCCGTTCGAATCGGGCCTGCCGGGCCCCACCGGCCGGGTTTACCAGCACGAAATCCCGGGCGGCCAGCTCTCCAACCTCCGCCAGCAGGCCATGGCACTGGGCCTGGGGGAGCGCTTCGAAGCCATCGAGGACATGTACACCGCGGCGGACCGTATCCTGGGCCGCCTGGTGAAGGTCACGCCCTCTTCGAAGGTGGTGGGCGACCTCGCGCTCCACCTCGTCGGGCTCAACGCCGACCCCGCGGACTTTAACGAGAACCCGCAGAACTACGACATCCCCGACTCCGTCATCGGCTTCCTGTCCGGTGAACTCGGCGACCCGCCCGGAGGCTGGCCGGAACCGTTCCGGACCAAGGCCCTCCAGGGCCGCAGCATCAAGGTCCGCGACGTGGAGCTCAGCCCCGAGGACAGCGCCGCACTGCAGGGCGATTCCAAGACCCGCCAGCACACGCTGAACCGGCTGCTCTTCGACGGTCCCACCAAGGACTACCTCAAGAGCGTGGAAACGTATGGCAACATCTCTGTGCTGGACACCAGGGATTACCTCTACGGCCTGCAGCGCGGGCAGGAGCACGAGATCCAGCTGGAAAAGGGCGTTCGCCTGATCGCCTCGCTGGAAGCAGTGTCCGAGCCGGACGAAAAGGGCATGCGCACGGTCATGTGCACGCTCAACGGGCAGTCCCGCCCTGTCGTCGTCCGTGACCGTTCAGTGGTAAGCAACGTCAAAGCCGCCGAGAAGGCGGACCCGGCCCAGCCTGGCCACGTCGCCGCGCCGTTCGCCGGTGCGGTGACTGTCACCGTCAAGGCCGGCGATACGGTCAACGCCGGTGACACCGTTGCCACTATCGAAGCGATGAAGATGGAAGCCTCGATTACGACGCCGGTGGGCGGCAAGGTTTCACGCCTCGCCATCTCCACTGTTGAGCAGGTCCAGGGCGGGGATCTGCTCCTGGTGGTCGAGTAACTGCCAGGGCTGAGGTTCCGCAGCAACCGCATTAACTGAAAAGGTCCTCCCGGCTCACGCCGGGAGGACCTTTTCAGTTTCGGTCAGTTTCGCATCAGTGCCGGGGCGCGGCGTACATCTCTTCGATGACGGTTTCGAAGTCCTTCATCACCTGGGCCCGCTTGACCTTCATGGACGGGGTCAGGTGGCCCGACGCTTCAGTGAAGTCGGCGGCAACGATCCGGAAGGACTTGATGGCCTCAGCCTGGGAAACAGAGTTGTTCGCGTGGGTGATGAGGTCCTGCACAGCGGCCTTGACTACGGGATTGTCCGCTGCCTCCTCAAGCGTTGTGGTGGCCGGCAGCCCGTGGCGCTGCAGCCATCCCGGCAATGCCTCCTGGTCCAGAGTCACCAGGGCACCGATGAATGGCCGGTTGTCTCCCACCACCAGGACCTGGGAAACCAGGGCATCGGCGCGGATCTGGTCCTCCAGCAGGGCGGGTATGACGTTCTTGCCGCCTGCGGTGACGATAATCTCCTTCTTACGGCCGGTGATCCAGACGAAGCCGTCTTCGTCGAGGCGGCCGATGTCGCCGGTGCGGAACCATCCGTCGGCAAAAGTCTCCGCCGTGAGGTCCTCCCGCTTGTAGTAGCCGCGCATCACGCAGACGCCCTTGGCCAGGATCTCGCCGTCCTCGGCAATCTTGACTGCGTTCCCCGGCAGCGGTTTGCCCACAGATCCGATCTTGATCAGCGAAGGTGTGTTGACCGAGATCGGGGCTGTTGTTTCGGTCAGGCCGTAGCCTTCGAGAACCTGCAGGCCGATGCCTTGGAAGAAGTGGCCCAGGCGCTCACCCAGCGGGCCGCCGCCAGATACTGCGTGGGCAACCTGGCCGCCCATGGCAGCCCGCAGTTTGCTGTACACCAGCTTGTCGAAGAGGGCATGCCGTAGCTTCAGGCCGAGGCCTACGCGCCCATTCTGGCGTGCCTTGGAGAAAGCTATGGCGGTGTCAGCGGCCTTGTGGAAGATGGCTCCCTTGCCGCCGTCCTCCGCTTTGGTCAGGGCTGAGTTGTAAACCTTTTCGAAGACACGGGGCACGGCGAGGATGAACGTGGGTTCGTAGCTCTGCAGGTCCGCCAGGAGCTTCTTGATGTCCGGAGTGTGGGCAACGGTGGTACCAGCTGCCATGGCAAGGACGGAGATAAAGCGCGCAAAAACGTGTGCCAAGGGCAGGAACATAATGGTCTTGGCGTTCTCATGGACGATCTCGCCGATGATCTCGAGGGCGTTCTCCGAGAGTTCGACAAAGTTCCCGTGGGTGAGTTCGCAGCCCTTGGGCCGGCCCGTGGTCCCTGACGTGTAGATAATCGTGGCGGTGTCGTCCAGATTGGCGGAACTGCGTCGGGTCTCGAGGTCGGCGTCGCTGACGTCCCGGCCTGCTTCACGGAGGGCGTCCAGGCCGTTGCCTTCGAGCTGCCACACATGCTGCAGGGCTGTCAGCCCTTCCGAGGTGGCCGCTTGCCGGATGATGTCCTCGTGGTGGGCGGCTTCGCCGAACGCGGCCACCGCGCCGGAGTCGCCAAGGTTCCAGGCAACCTGTGACGGGGACGAGGTCTCGTAAATGGGGACCGACACACCACCGGCGAACCAAATGGCAAAGTCCACCAAAGCCCACTCGTAACGGGTGCGGGACATGATTCCAACCCTGTCCCCGGCGTTGACACCGCTGGCCATTAGGCCTTTGGCCAGCGCCTGGACGTCAGCCAGGAAATCCTTTGCGGACACATCCTGCCAGGCGCCTGCTGCGTCCAGCCGCGAGAAAAGCGAGGGGTTGCTCGGCTTGGCTGCCTGTCGCAGCACAAGGTCTGTGATGTTGGTTTCAGGGGGGACAACAACCAGCGGCGGAACGCTGAATTCGCGCACTATAGCTCCTTTGATATCCGTAGGCCCGGACAGGGTATGTCTAACACTAGTACGCCTGTACCCGGCAGTGCAGTAATAAACCTACTGGCCAGTAACTTACGCGTCAACGCGAGGCGTTCCGTGGACCGTAGGGATAGCCGGGAGGGCGTGTCCATCGGCCTAGAATGAGGAACTATGTATGAACCGCCCCCCGGCGCCCAGGCCGGCCCCCTCCGACGCCCGGCACCCTGGAAGCGGCGGCCGCCCACGCTTCCAGCCCGGTCCCGGCCAGGGGCAACGTTCCGTGAGCACCTCCGGCTGGGCCGGAAGGGACTTGCCATCGGAATCGATATCGGCGGGACCAAGGTTGCTGCCGGCGTGGTGGATGCTGACGGCAGGATCCTGAGCGAAGCCCGGCGCTCAACCCCCGGCAGTGATCCCAGGGCTGTGGAGCGCGTCATCGTCGAACTTGTTGAAGAGCTGGGGGCGGGGCACCGCATCTGGTCGGTGGGGATCGGCGCGGCAGGATGGATGGACCTCGACGGCGGCACCGTCCTGTTCAGCCCCCACCTCGCCTGGCGCAACGAGCCGTTAAGGGAAAACCTCCAGCGACTCCTCCGCAGGCCGGTCCTGCTCACTAACGACGCCGATGCGGCGGCCTGGGCGGAATGGCGCTTTGGTGCCGGTCAGGGCGAGAGCAGGCTCGTCTGCATCACGCTGGGGACCGGCATCGGCGGCGCCATGGTGCTTGACGGACGGGTTGAGCGCGGACGTTTTGGCGTGGCAGGGGAGTTTGGCCACCAGATCATCATGCCCGGCGGCCACCGGTGCGAGTGCGGAAACCGCGGTTGCTGGGAACAGTATGCCTCCGGCAACGCCTTGGGGCGGGAAGCCCGGATTCTCGCGCAGGCAAATTCGCCCGTAGCACAGGAGCTAATCGCGGCCGTTGACGGACACCCCGGGGCTATCACCGGGGCGATCGTCACGGACCTTGCCCTGGCCGGCGACGCCGCGTCCCGGGAACTGCTTGACGAAGTCGGTGAATGGCTGGGGCTGGGACTTGCCAACCTGGCAGCGGCCCTGGATCCCGGCCTGTTTGTTATTGGTGGCGGCCTATGCTCTGCCGGAGACCTCTTGGTGGAGCCAGCGAGGAAGGCGTTCGCCAGGAACCTCACCGGCCGGGGTTTCCGCCCGGCGGCCGGCATTGAGCTTGCCGCGCTGGGACCCAACGCGGGGCTGATTGGGGCGGCAGACCTGTCCCGGGTCAGCAGCCGGATGCGCAGCTGAGGGCCCCTAAGGCCTAGACCCGGGCGCCGTCGTCGTTCTCATCCTTTTCCTGGGGGAGTTTCATGATCAGGTAGACCACCGCCAGGACAAACACTGCCACAATCCCCAGGATGGCCAGCAGCGGGGCAGAGCGCCAGAACATGGCGGAAAGGAGCAGCGCGACCGGTCCGCCCACCGCGCCCAGCCACGCGAGCATGGTCAGAGGGTCCGTCCCGGCCAGGCTGGGGGGTTCCTCCGGTACGAAGCTGCCGTCGTCGTCCTCCGCAGTGTAGTCCCGCGGGCCCTGCGCGGAGTCCTCACCGCTCTCCGGACTTCCAGGCGATGCGGCAGACAGCCGCTCTGCTGCCGACAGCTCGGCAGGGGCGGACGGTGCCAGCCCTAACGGGTCAAAATCCCGGAAGCTGGCCGAACCGCCAGGCTTTCCCGCGCCCTCCGTGCCGGAAGCTGGCCTTTCTGTGGAACGTTCTTCAGCCGCTTCCTCAGGTGCAGCGGCTTCGACCGGCCGGATTGGCACATCGGGGCCTGCCGGAGAACCTTCCAGGCGTGCCACCAGATCCAGCCATACGGCGTCGTCCTGGTTGGCGCTCGGGTCCGGGGAACCGGGATCGGGCCTAGTCATGGGCGGTGCCCTCCTGGCTGGCAGCCACCTGGTGGTCGGGTGCTGCGTGAGTGTTGCCGGCCGGCGCCGACGCCGGGATGATCGAACGGATGAACTCCACAGAACCCTCGAAGATCTGTTCGGCGTCGTTGTCCAGGGTTGCCACGTGGTAGCTGTTCTCGAGGCGGGTCAGCTGCAACGGCGCGTGCGTGAGGCCACGGCGTAAAGCGACGATGCTTGAGTCGGACACCACGTGGTCCACGCTGGAACGGAAAACACGCACTGGCGCGGTGACCCGGGGGAGCAGCCGGATGGTGTCCTTGAATAACTTGTTGAGTTCGTGGGCGGCAGCCACCGGGGTTCGGGGGTAGGCGCCCTCATCCATGCCGGGTTTCAGGATGTCGTTGGCGATGGCCGGCGTGCTTTTGAGCACCAGCTTCAGGATGCCGGCCAAGGGCGCACGTGGATCGTCGATGACCAGTCCCGGGTTGACCAGGATGACTCCGGCAACGGGTCTCGTGGCCGCTACGCGCAATGCCAAGGCACCACCCATGCTCAGGCCCGCAGAAAAGACGTGATCGCACTCTGCGTCCAGCTCCAGGTAAGCGTCGTCCAGGGCGCCGTACCATTGGGGCCAGCGTGTCCGCGCCAGTTCCTGCCAGGTGGTGCCGTGCCCGGGCAGCAGCGGCATCCGCACGGCGAAGCCTGCCTCAGCCAGGGCCGCGGCCCAGGCCCGCAGCCCATGAGGGCTGCCGGTGAAGCCATGGGAAAGCACCACGCCGATGCGTGGTCCGTCACCGCGGAAGGCACTGCGGAACGGGCTGTGGTCCGGAAGCGCTGTCATGAAGTCTCCGACGTAATGGGGCGGGTGGCGTGCTCAAGGAAGAACGCTGTGGATTTGGCAAGAATTTCGGGGGCGTCGGCATCCAGGGTAGCCACATGGCTGCTGTTCTGCAGGTCGACTACTTCCACCAGATGTCCGCCCAGCCGGCGCCTCAGCATGGCCAGCGACGATGGCGGAACGACGGCGTCCGTTGTTGATTTGAATACCTGTACGGGCGCAGATACCCGCGGAAGGCCCCGAATGGCAGCGCCGAAGAGTTTTTTCAGCTCGTGAACGGCGGCCAGGGGAGTCCGGGAATAGTCTCCGTCGTCTGTGACGGCGGCTGTGGACTGGTCCTCCTGGATGGGCAGCGTGGTCTGCTGGAAGTACTTCAGCACTCCGATGACCCGCACCCGGCGGTCATAGAAGCTCAGGCCGGGGTTGACCACGGAGACTCCTGCCACGGGGTGCCTGGAAGCAGTCAGGAGGGCGATGGCCCCGCCCATGGAGAGGCCTGCCACGAAGCAGGTGTCAGTGCGGGCGGCGAGGTCCACGTAAGCCGCTTCAAACGAGCGATGCCAGTCATGCCAGTTGCAGCGCGCCAGCTGCCTCCAGTCGGTCCCATGCCCTGGAAGAAGCGGCACGGAAACGGCGAAGCCCTGGGACGCGAGATGTTCAGCCCACGGCAGGACACTGAGGGGGCTCCCCGTGAAACCGTGGCAGATGGCGATTCCGGTCTTCGCATTTGGCCCGTGGCCGGGGTAGCTGAAAGCGGCAGGCCGGGGCGGGATGCTGCTTTCTGTCATGAGTCCATCGTGTCACTGTTCGGGACAAATCTCACTAGAGTAGGGTTGCAGTGGAATGCCGGCCCTGCCCGATTCAGTGCTAGCAGATTGAGTGCTGGCTGCCTTCCGGAGAGGTTAGTCACGTGTTCTATTGGGTCATGAAAAGGATCTTCCTGGGTCCGGTGCTGCGGCTCCTGTTCCGCCCTTGGGTCAAAGGCCTGGACAACGTTCCGGCGGAGGGCGCAGCCATCCTCGCCTCCAACCACCTGTCATTTTCCGATTCAATCTTTATGCCGCTCATGGTGCCCCGCCCGGTGATCTTCCTGGCCAAGTCCGAGTACTTCACCGGCACCGGACTCAAAGGCCGGCTCACGGCCCTGTTCTTCCGGCTGACCAACCAGCTCCCCATGGACAGGTCCGGCGGTGCCGCGTCGGCTGTTTCCCTCAACGCCGGCATGGACGTCCTGACCGGTGGCGGTCTGCTCGGGATCTACCCCGAAGGCACCCGCAGCCCGGACGCCCGCCTCTACAGGGGCAAGGTCGGTGTGGCAAAGCTTGCCCTGCAGGCCGGGGTTCCCGTTATTCCCGTGGCCATGATCGGGACGGACAAGGTCCAGCCCATCGGCAAGCGCCTGCCCCACATCCGCCGGATCGGTATGATCTTCGGCGAACCGCTGGACTTCAGCAGGTACCAGGGGCAAGCGGAAGACCGCGCGGTGCAACGCAAAGTGACCGACGAGATCATGTTCGAGCTGATGCGGCTTTCGGGCCAGGAGTACGTGGACGAATACGCCGCGGTGGTGAAGCTGCAGCTCGCGGGCAAGCAGTCCGAGCCGGCGGGCGACGCCGACACCGGCCCCGCCGAAAAGCCTGGTACCGGCCCCGGCGGCCCGTCTAATCCCGGGCCGCGGGACGACGACGGGACCCCTGCCGCGGGATGATGTGACGCCGGCCGCCCCCGCGCGTGACGGCCGGGTGTCCGGATGAGCCTCAGGGACACTAGTCTTAGAGGGTGACTGAGCTATCCGCAAAACCCGCCTTCTCGCTGTCCAGTACCGCCCAGAGCGGCGCCGCCAACTATCCGGGATTGGATGACTGGCGCGACCTCCCGATCTCCCAGCAGCCCAGCTGGCAGGACAAGGACGTATTCGACGCTTCGGTCAAGGAGCTGTCCGTGCTGCCGCCGCTGGTTTTCGCCGGCGAGGTGGACATCCTTCGCGAGCGGCTGGCAGCCGCGGCCCAGGGCAAAGCCTTCCTGCTTCAGGGCGGGGACTGCGCAGAGACCTTTGAAGCGGCTACGGCGGACAAGATCAGCGCCCGCGTCAAAACCATCCTCCAAATGGCCGTGGTACTCACCTACGGTGCAGCCATGCCCGTCATCAAGATGGGCCGGATGGCCGGCCAGTTTGCCAAGCCCCGCTCCTCGAATGATGAAACCCGCGACGGCGTGACGCTTCCCGCCTACCGCGGCGACATCGTCAACGGCTACGATTTCACGCCGGAATCCCGCGGCCACGACGCCTCCCGGATGCTGCGGGCCTACCACACCTCGGCATCCACCCTGAATCTCATCAGGGCCTTTACCCAGGGCGGGTTCGCGGACCTGCGTTCAGTGCATCAGTGGAACAAGGGCTTCACCGAAAACCCCGCCCATGCCCGCTACGAGTCCTTGGCCCGCGATATCGACCGTGCCATCAAGTTCATGGCCTCCTGCGGCGCCGACTTCGAAGCGCTCAAGCGAGTGGAGTTCTTCGCCAGCCATGAAGCCTTGCTCCTGGACTACGAGCGCGCGCTGACGCGCATCGACTCCCGCACAGGGTTCCCCTACGACACTTCGGCCCACTTCCTGTGGATCGGGGAGCGCACGCGCGAGCTGGACCACGCGCACATCGACTTCCTGTCCCGGGTGCGGAATCCGATTGGCGTGAAGCTCGGCCCCTCCACCACCGGCGATGACGCGCTGCGCCTCATCGACAAGCTGGACCCGGAGCGTGAGCCCGGACGGCTCACCTTCATCACGCGCATGGGTGCGAAGAACATCCGGGAGAAGCTCCCCGCCGTCGTCGAGAAAGTCACTGCCTCCGGCGCCCAGGTCCTGTGGGTAACCGATCCGATGCACGGCAACACCGTCACGTCGCCCAATGGCTACAAGACGCGCAACTTCGACGACGTCATTGACGAGGTCCGTGGATTCTTTGAAGTCCACCACGCCCTGGGCACGGTTCCTGGCGGCCTGCATGTTGAGATGACCGGTGACGACGTCGCCGAGTGCCTTGGCGGCGCCGATCCCATTGACCAGGAGGCGTTCCTGGACCGCTACGAGTCCGTCTGCGATCCGCGCCTGAACCACATGCAGTCGCTCGAAATGGCGTTCCTGGTCGCAGGGGCACTCGCCAAGCACTAGGCGCTCCACCCGCGCTTCAGCTGAAAAGGATGCCTCCCGGACTTTGAGTCACGGGAGGCATCCTTTTGCGTTTCCTGGAGCTGGGGGGCCGCGGATTCCAGGCGATGTTGCCACTGGGCGCAGCCGAACTGCGTGACGCTACACCACGGTCAGGGTGATGACGGAGCCCTCTGGAACCTCTTTATTAACCGGATCCTGGTCCCGGACGGTTCCGAAGAAGCCGCCAAGGATGTTGTTGACTTTCACGTCGAAGCCGAGCTGACGCAGTGCCTGTTCGGCTTCCTTGGCCTGTTTGCCCACGTAACTGGGAACCTTCACCATCTTCGGACCGTCGGAGATGGTGAGCGTGACTGTACCGCCGCGGGTGAGGGTGCCGTTGGGTGGCGACTGGGCGGCAACCGAACCTTTGGGCACGTTGCGGTCGTTGACCTTGTCCTTGGCGACGTCTGCCTTGAGGCCTGCCGCTTCGATGGCGTCAACGGCGTCGTCCTCATCCATCCCGACGACGGACGGAACCGGAATGGGCTCCGGTCCCTTGGAAACGGTCAAGGCCACTGGCGTTCCGTGCCGCGCCGGGGTCCCGGAGGCAGGGTCCTGAGCCAGGACCATGCCGGCAGCGATGCCTTCGTCGAATTTCTCGGTAACGGTGCCCAAGGCCATCTCTGCCTTGTTGAGCTCGGATTTGGCTTCGTCCAGTGTCATACCGGTCAGTTTCGGCAGTTCAAACAGCTGGGGGCCCTTGGAGACAAACAATGCCACCGGCTGAAATTTCCGGGTCTCCGTTCCGGCTACAGGATCCGTTCCCACTACAAGGCCGGACGGAACGTCGTCGTCGAAGACGTCGCGGGTGCTGGACTGGAACCCTGCCTCATTCAGCAGCTGCTGCGCCTGTGCCACCGTTTTGTTGGCGACCGCCGGGATTGTCCCTGGCGACCCCGGACCCATGCCGAAGAACCAGCCGGCTCCGGTGGCCAAGAGCGCGGCGATGATCAGGATGACCACCCACAGGGCACCGCGACGCCTGGGGTTGCCTTCGTGCAGGGACCGGAGCGGGGTTGCCGCGGCCCGCGACCTGGCCTTCTCGGCGTCCCTCTCTGCTTTGCGCCGGGCGCGCTTGGTCAGGGGAGCCGGCGAGGTATCCGGATAGGGGACATACGCGGCGGGAGGGGATGGGGCGGCGGGAACGACCGACGTGGCGTTGTCCCCGAACGAGGGGGGCGGAAACCGTGGCGGCCTTTCCGGAGGCGCAAGCGGTGACATCACTGTTGTGGGGTTGTTGGTACGGGCGATGACCTCAGTAGGGTTCTGGAGGCCGGCCTCCAGCGCCGCAGGCGGCTGCAGGTCCAGTTCGCGGTCGGTGAGGTTGGTCCGGATGTGGCGGAGTTCCTGGAGCAGGGCCATACCGTCCACGGGCCGGTTCTCGGGGTCGTTGGCGGTACACCACTGCACGAGCTCATCGACTTCCGCGGCAAGGCCCGGCACCAGCGCCGACGGCGGCCCCACTGTCCCGTTGACATGCTGGTACGCCACCTGGATGGGAACATCGCCGTCGAAAGGCTGCCGGCCGGTAAGCATTTCATACAGCATGATCCCGACAGAGTAGATGTCGCTCCGGGCATCGGCCTGCTTGCCCAGCACCAGTTCGGGGGAGAGATAGGCCACGGTGCCAATGAGTGCACCCGTACTGGTGGACGTGGTGACGGCCCGGGCGAGGCCGAAGTCGCCCACTTTGATCCTGCCGTCGTCGGCGATCAGGACGTTTTCGGGTTTGATGTCGCGGTGGATCATGCCGGCGGCGTGTGCCGCTCCGAGCCCCTCGACGACGGGATCAATGAGTGCGAGGGCGAGCCTGGGTGGCAACGCGCCCTTGGACGTGATGACGTCCCGCAGTGTGTGGCCTTTGATGTACTCCATCACGAGGTAGGCCGTCTGGCCGTCATTGCCTTGGTCGAGGACACCAACCACATGCGAATGGGAAAGCCTGGCCGCTGCCTTTGCCTCGCGGCCCAGCCTGCCGAGGAAGGTGTCGTCGCTGGCAAGGTGCGGGTGCAGTACTTTGAGGGCAACTTCGCGCTCAAGCCTGAGGTCTGTAGCGAGGTAGACGGTGGACATTCCGCCGCGCGCGAGCTTGGACTGGACGGCGTAGCGGTTGTCCACCAGCGTTCCAACAAGTCGGTCAGACACGTATTCCTGCACCCTACGATCCTAATCCCGCAATGAAACGGGCCCGAATCAACATGCGATCCGGACCCGTATCGTTATCCCGCCCGCCCTGGTCCCACCGGGACCGGGCTGGGCGTGGTGGTCTAGCCGAGGTTCTTTTCGTGCGCCTTGATCGCCTCCACGTAGGACTTGGTGTCGTCGTACATGCCGTACTTGCTCACTGAATACTGACCCTGGTAGTAGCCGGCGATTGCAGTGTCGCGGTCCTTGCTCGTGGCGATCAACTGGCGGATGATCGCCACACCAGCGGTGGCGTTGTCGTACGGATCCAGCAGGTTGAGTTTGCGCCCTACGAGGTCCGAGGCCCACTGGCCGGAGGAGGGAATCACCTGCATGGTGCCGATGGCGTTCGCCGGTGAAACGGCACGCTGGTCGAAGCCGGATTCCTGGTAGGCAAAAGCCAAGGCCAGTGCCGGTTCCACACCCATACGCCGTGCAGTATCCGCAACGATGGCCCGCATCTGGTCACGGGAGGGCACAGGGGAGGCGTTGAGCAGGGCCTTGTTCTCGTTGGCCGAGCTGACGACCGCCGCGGGGTAGGTGAATCCAAGGAAAGAGCTGGGCACCAGGGGAGTGACGTTTGCGGCGGGTTCGCTTGAGGCGGGCTGTATGGCAGCGCCCGGGATGACCAGTTTGTTGCCGGGGTAAATGATGCTGGACAGGCTCAGCTGGTTGGCGGAAAGGACGTCCGAGAGCTTGACGCCATGCTTGGAGGCAATCGCGCTGAGGGTGTCGCCGGCCTTGACGGTGTAGGAACCGCCAGGGGCGGCGGCAGGGGCCGGCGCCGCAGGGGCTGGTGCTGCGGGGGCGGAAGTCGGCTGCAGTGCAGTGGCAGGAGCTGCCGCAGGTGCGGTTCCGCCGTCGTTCACTTTGATCTTCTGGCCGGGGTAAATGATGGAACGCATATTCAAACCGTTCCAGCCGAAGATTTCCGACAATCCCACTCCGTGCCGGGAGGCAATGGCGCTGAGCGTGTCGCCCGCTTTGACAGTGTAGGTCGCTCCGGAGGTGGTTGCGGGAGCCGGTGGAGTAGCCGCGGGGGCTGCAACAGGAGCACTGCTGGAGCCTGAAAGCTTGATCTTCTGCCCGGGATAGATGATGGTGTTCGGCTGGAGGTTGTTCAGCTTAAGGACTTCGGAGGTGTCCAGGCCGTGCCTGCCGGCGATGCTGCTGATGGTGTCGCCTCGCGCGATGGTGTATTCGGCGGGTACAGACGGCTGCGTCGGCCGGAAGGCGGACGGGATGGTCGTCGAAACCGAGGCGGCCGGAATAACGGTTGCGGTTGCAGCTGCTGCTTGTGCCTTCATGGCCGCTGCGAGCGTGGCAGGGACGGCCCGGACAGGGGCAACAGCTGCAGCCGGTTGGGCGAGGGCCAGTGACGACAGGACAACCGCAGGCAGCGCCGCCGTGGTAGCGGCAATCATGGGCAGGCTCGGCCTGGGTGGTTGCTGTGGCGAGCGGGACGTCGTCATGGAAGGAATCCTCTTCTCAACTGCGAGTGCGGTGGCTGTTGCCTGTGTTAATGCTGCTACTAGTGTTACTTAAGTTATTGCTGTTACCAATGTGATCTATGTGAATCTCTCATGGATTGTCAATTAGCACAAGAATTCTTGAAAAGCTGCCAAGACTAATTTCGTGGAGTGTCGCCGCATATCGCCCCTGCGGCAAAAGCGGCGACTAGGCGTCAGGGTGCCGGTCATGGCAACCTTGATCCGTGAGTAACGTAGAAAGCCTTGTTGGCGAGTGGCTGCCCCTGCCTGATGTCGCCCAGTTGTTGGACGTTTCAATTACGAAAGTCCACAGTCTCCTTGATGAGCGTGCTTTGGCCGCGCTGCGGGTTGGAGAACGGCGGATCCGGTGCGTCCCTGCGGAATTTATCCAGGACGGACACGTGGTGGACAGCCTGAAGGGCACCATTGTGGTGCTCTCAGATGCCGGCTATTCCGACGAGGACCTGATTGTTTGGCTTTTCACCGCAGACGAATCACTGCGTGGGCGGCCCATTGATGCGCTCCGCGAAGGCCGCAAAACGGAGATCCGGCGCCGCGCCCAAACCCTGGCCTGGTAACCGGAATTTTCAGGACGCGCGGCTGACGGTGGCCTCGGCCAACCTGCGGAGCGCCGTTTTTGGCAATTCGTCGAGTTCCAGTTGGTCCAGGGCATCAAACGCCGCTGCTCCGAATTCGCCGATGAGGACCTCCGTTGCCTGAAGGGCTCCGGATTCCTCGATAATGCGGCGGATCTCGGTGATGTCTTTGTCGCCGAGATCGGGGCTGCCAAGCTTTGCGTCGATGAATGCCGATTCGTCCGCCGTCGCCTGGTCCAGCGCCAGCGCCACCAGAACGGTCCGCTTTCCTTCCCGGAGGTCGTCGCCAGCGGGCTTTCCCGTGGTGACCGGGTCCCCAAAGACGCCCAGGACGTCGTCGCGCAGTTGGAAGGCTTCACCCAGCGGAAGGGCGAAGGCCGAATAGCCGCGGAGAAGCTCGTTTGACGCTCCCGCCAGCGCGCCACCGAGGGCCAGCGGATGTTCCGTGGAGTATTTGGCGGACTTGAAACGGATGATGGACTGCGCCCTGGAAACAGCGCCGGCCCTGTCCCTGACCGGCCCGGCGACCTCTTCGAGGATGTCGAGGTACTGCCCGGCCATGACCTCGGCCCGCATGAGGTTGAAGATGAGCCGCGCTCGGCTGCCTGACGCGGCTTTTTCGCCGATGTCCGTGAACGCCTCTTCGCTGAAGGACAGGCACAGGTCGCCGGTCAGGATGGCGGCGGCGTGGCCGAAGCGTTCACTATCGAGAGCCCAGCCTTGGGCTGTGTGCAGCTGGCTGAAGCGGCGGTGGACGCTGGGCCCGCCGCGCCGGGTGTCGGAGCGGTCGATGATGTCGTCATGGATGAGCGCCGCGGCCTGGAAGAGCTCCAGCGCCGAGCCTGCAGCCACGATCTGCCTGGCTCCGGAATCACCGCCAGCGCCGCGCCACCCCCAGTAGCACATCAGGGCACGGAGCCGTTTGCCGCCGGTGACCAGGTTGGAGATGGAACCCATGATGGGATCGATGTCCGGGGAGATAGCCGACATCACCGCCTGACGCTCGGTCAGGAAGTCCGTCAGCTCGCCCGCGACGGCCGCCACGTATCCGGTCTGTTCAAGCCGCAGCTGCTCCGCGACCGTCACTTGGCTGACTCAGCTGCCACATTGGCGCCGATAGTGAACGTGGAAACGCCCGCAGCTTCCACGACCGCAAGGTTGACGGTCTCGTTGTCGCCCCGGACGAAGTCCTTTGATGCGACGGCGCCGACGGACTCTCCCGGCACGGCCTTGAAGCCCTGGGCTTCAAGGGCCTTGGTATAGAACTCGACGACGGCGCCGGGCTGGCCTGTGATGCTTGCCACCAAGGCGACTGTTGCCGGCGTCGCCGACTTGTCGAAGCTGCTGGAAACTACTGTGGCTCCCGGCATGAGCGGGAGAAGCTGCTGCGGGAAGCCGGCGACCAGCGCCCCGACGGTAGCCGAGGTGCCCGGTGACGCTGAGGGACTGGCAGACGCCGTAGCTGTGGGCTGGCCCGTGGACTGCGAGGAGGTGGCGGAGGACGGCGTGGTTACTCCTGGCGCCGCCGGGCTGCAGGCGGCGAGTGCCAGCGCTGCGACGGCCACGAGGGCGGCCGATCCTGCTGGCTTAAGATTTCCAATGACCGTCACAGGGACTTTCCTCCTGGTATTGATGCCGGATTCAGCCTCCAGTTTAGTCAGTACCAGCGGATAGGATTGTTTCGTGGGGGCCGGACGGGATGTAGACGGGATGAATCAGCACACCGAAGCGGGTCTTCGGGAGTTCCGGCGCACCCCCATCCTGCACGTGGATATGGACGCGTTCTTTGTATCGGTTGAGTTGCGTACACGACCAGAGCTTCGCGGCAAACCCGTCATTGTGGGCTATCCGGCAGACCGTTCCGTGGTGCTCTCGGCCTCTTATGAGGCCCGGAAATTTGGTGTGAAGTCCGCCATGCCCATGGTGGTTGCAGCACGGATGTGTCCCAGTGCGGTCATCATCGAACCGCGGCACAAGCTGTATTACGAGGTCTCGGCGCAGCTTATGGGAATTTTTGAATCCGTCACCGAACTGGTGGAGCCCCTGAGCGTGGACGAAGCCTTCCTTGATGTCGGCGGTGCCATCCGCCGGTTGGGCCCGCCCCAAGACATCGGCGAACTATTGAGGCGCCGCGTTGCCGCCGAGCTGGGCATCACCGCCTCCGTGGGCATCGCCGCGAGCAAGTTTGTGGCCAAGATCGCATCCACGCGGTGCAAGCCTGACGGACTGCTCCTGATTCGGCCGGAAGACACCGTCCCGTACTTGCACAGCCTGCCGGTTGGAGCTCTCTGGGGTGTGGGTGCCAAGACCACCGAGGTCTTGGCACGGATGGGGATCAGGACGGTGGCCGACCTCGCCGCCACGCCCTTGCCCACGCTGAAACGGACCCTTGGCGCCACGGGCGAGCACGTCTACCGGCTGTCCTGGGGGATCGACCCCCGACCCGTAACGCCGGTGCGGCTGGAGAAGAGCATCGGAGCCGAGGAAACCTTTGCCGTTGATACCGCCGACAACGCCGTCCTTCACCGGGAATTGCTGCGTCTGTCGCACCGTACGGCGGAGAGGCTGCGCAGTTCCGGAATGGTGGCCAGGACCGTGGCGTTGAAGCTGCGTTACGCGGACTTCTCCACCATCACCCGGAGCCGGACCGTTCACACGCCGGTGGACAGCACTCAGTTGATCTACGCCGTCGTCCTCCAGCTCCTGGAGTCACTCGGCGATCGAAGCATGACCGTAAGGCTGGTGGGAGTCCGTGCCGAACAGCTGGAAGAGGCGGCACAAACGTCCCTCCAGCTGAGCCTGGACCGCAGGGACGACAACTGGCGGGCAGCCGAGTTGGCGTTGGACAAAGTCAGCCGCAAATTTGGCAACAAATCAGTACTCCCGGCCCGCCTGCTGGATTCCGGAAAAAAATCCGGCTAGCCCGCAGTCACCTCTGTCTGCCGCGGCCGGAGGGCCTTGTGGAAAGTCATTGCTGTCTTTCAGAACGGCCCGCGACAAACTATCCTTATATATACATAGTTTTCGAACGACTGGACATAACGCTCCCGCCCGCCATCGTCGGTGGGGCGGGAACTTGAGCGGCATGCCGGTCGTTATCGGAGCAGAAGTACTGACTGGGCGCAGCCCGGACGTTGGCCTACTTAAGGAGGTCGTGATGCCGCTCTCGGAGCACGAACAGAAGCTGCTTGAACAGTTGGAAAAGCAGCTGCACGAGGACGATCCAAAATTCGCGAATTCCATGGGCTCGGATCCCGGACGCTCATGGTCCACGCGGCATGTGGTGATCGGGGTGCTGTGCGCCCTCGCCGGGATTTTCCTCCTGCTGGTTGGCGTCACGCTTCAAAACATCTTCGTCGGCGTTCTGGGCTTTGTGGTGATGGGAGCCGGGGTGTACTTCGCAACGATGCGCAGCTCGGCACCTGGCAAGTCCCGCAGCGGCCGTCCGGGTAAGCCAGGCAAGTCCAGGAGTTCCTTCATGAGCAATCTGGAAGAACGCTGGGACGAGAGGCGCCGCGGCGACTCCTGACGCAGCCGGACAACAGGCGCCGAAGCCCTCCATTCTGCACCACAGCATTCCACCGCGCGGGTTTTATCCCGTCCGTAAGTAATTTGTCACCAGGTATCCAGGCATAAAGACCCGCTACGGCGGGTCTTCTGCTTTTAACGGTCACCCTCGAAAAACCGCAACGCCCTCCCGGCGTCAAAAGCCCTCCACTTTCCACCACCGGCCGATTCGCCGGTTTTACGGGCCTCATTCCCTGAAGTGGGGGGAATCCGGCCTCATCCTGCGTTGACTGTGGGGGAAAGTGGAGTAATGTGGAGGACATAAGAGGGTAGTTGCAACACAGGGGATGTGCAGTTCCTGACAGCAGACAGGCGGTGGGCCAGTGTTTCTTGGCACCCACTCGCCGCGTTTGGATGAAAAGGGACGAATTATCCTCCCCGCGAAGTTCCGCGAGGAACTAGCCGGCGGCCTGGTACTCACGAGGGGCCAGGAGCGTTGCATCTACGTCTTCAGTGAGCAGGAATTTGCACGTGTGCACGAGCAAATGCGGGAGGCGCCCATTTCCTCCAAGCAGGCCCGGGACTACATTCGCGTCTTTCTCTCTGGAGCCTCGGATGAGGTACCTGACAAGCAGGGGCGCGTAACCATTCCGGCAGCGCTCCGGGAGTATGCAGGCCTCGGCAGGGAGCTGGCCGTCATCGGCGCAGGAACCCGGGCCGAGATCTGGGACGCCCAAGCCTGGAACGAGTACCTGGCAGAGAAGGAAACAGCCTTCTCTGAGACCGACGACGCCATTCCGGGGATTCTGTAATCACCGGTATGGAACAGGCGGAGAGCTTCTTGGACGAGATCTCCAGCCGCCCATCGGCCGGCCAACCTGGCTCACTTCCCCGGAGCCAGGCGGGCAGGACGACAGGCGCGGATGGGGATCTGGCTCAAGAAGCACAACCACGGCAACCACGGCAGGAAAGGACGACGGCATGAACGATCACCCGAAGCCGACGTCCGAACGCCATGTACCGGTCCTGCGGGACCGGTGCATCAATTTGTTGGCCCCGGGCTTCGAAGCAGCCAGGCTCAGGGGCGAAACTCCCATAGCCATCGATGCCACGCTCGGCATGGGCGGCCATTCCGAAGCGATGCTCCAGCGCTTTCCGGACCTGCACCTGATCGGCATCGACCGCGACGAGGAAGCGCTCGCCCTGGCCGGAGAACGGCTGGCGCCCTTCTCTGCACGGACTGACCTGGTCCACGCCGTCTACGACGAAATCGCTGACGTCCTTGAAGACCTCGGCATCAGCGAAGTCCACGGAATCCTGATGGATCTGGGCGTTTCCTCCCTGCAGCTGGACGAACGCGAACGCGGGTTCGCCTATTCCTTCGACGCCCCGCTGGACATGCGGATGGACACCAGCCGAGGGCAGACCGCCGCAGATGTTGTCAACAACTACTCCGAAGAGGACCTCGTTCGGATCATCCGCAAATGGGGCGAAGAGAAGTTTGCCGGACGCATCGCCAACAGAATTGTTGCCGCCCGCGCCCAGAAGCCTTTCGCCACCACCGGGGAACTCGTTGAACAGATCCGCGCAGTAGTTCCGGCCGCCGCCGCCAAGTCCGGCGGCCACCCCGCCAAACGGACTTTCCAGGCGCTCCGGATCGAGGTCAACGAAGAGCTTGATGTCCTGGAACGGGCTGTTCCGGCCGCGGTCAGGGCAACTTCCCTCGGTGGGCGGATTGTGGTCATGTCCTACCACTCGCTGGAGGACAAGATAGTCAAGAGCGTGTTCCAGGCAGGCTCAAAGTCTTCAGCCCCCCTCGGCTTCCCTGTCGAACTCGAGGAACACAAGGCCGAACTCAAGACCCTCACGAAGGGCACGGAGGTGCCCACCGCCGTCGAGATCGCAGAGAATCCGCGCGCTGCCTCAGCAAGGCTGCGGGCTGTGGAACGCATTAGAACCAGGAGAGCCGTATGAGCACCGCCGCCGTCAAGAACTTTCCTGTCGTCTCCGGCAGTGCCGCGCCCGCAATTGGACTTCCGGCGGGAACTCCGGGCCCCGGACGCAAAGCCCGCACGCCGCTTTCGGTAGTCCGATCCGCACCCAGGAAGCGCCGCGCGCCGTTCGTTGTCCTCTGCTTCACGCTGCTCGCCGTCGCGCTGGTTGCTGTCCTGGTGTTGAACATCTCGGTGTCCACGGCCCAGTACCAGCTCGTGGAACTCCGGGGCAAGCAAAGCACGCTGACCAAGCAGAACCAGGATCTGACACAGCAGGTTCAAAACTTCGAAGCTCCGCAGAACTTGGCAGCAAAGGCTACAGACTTGGGAATGGTGGCGTCCACGGTGAAAGGCCAGATCGACCTTTCAACCCTGGCAGTCACCGGCAAGGCGACACCGGCCGTTAAGGGCGGCGCTGCCGGGGCCGTCATCCCGGCACCGGCAGTTGCCGGACAGTTGAGCGTGGTCCCGCCCGCAAGCACCGGGGAGCCGCTGGCCAGCCGAAAGCCGGTGACTGAGGAGCCGGCAGCTGCAACGCCGCCGGCCGCCGCTGCGGCGGCTGTTGCTGCAGAGGCACCGGCCGCAGCCCCCGCCCCGGCTGTGGAATTGCACGGAGGCTCCGTGCCCGCACCGTTACAGAGGACGCCCGGGCAGTAACTGCCAGGACCTGACAGGCAACACAGCGAACAGCAAGGAAATCACGGTGGCGCAGAGGACCGGCAAGGCGAAGAGCGGCAAGGTACCCAACGCCACGAGGCGCCTGCGCCTTGGCCTGGGCATCATGCTCACCCTTCTCCTGGTGGTGGGCGGCAAGCTTTTCCTCGTTCAGGGCCTGGACGTTGGCGGCATGGCCGAGGCTGCGCTGAACAAGCGGATGACCCAGACTGTCCTGCCGGCCGAACGTGGCAGCATCCTGGACTCCAACGGCGTTGTGCTGGCCAACAGCCTCATCCGCTACAACTTGGTGGTGGATCAGGTAACGAACACAAAAACAGAGAAGTTTTGGCGCCTGGTGGAGGGTCAGGACAAGCTGGTGGAAGTCACCCGTGATCAGGGCATTAGCGAACTCGCCCTTGTCCTGGGGATGGACGCCGACGAACTCCGGAAGGCCGTCACCGGTGAATCCAAGTACTACATCGTGGCCAAGGACCTGAAGCCGGACGTAGAGGACCGGATCTCCAAGCTGCAGATTCCCGGCATCGTCACCGAAGGCGTCAGCAAGCGCGTCTATCCAAACGGTTCGGTGGCAGGCGGCATTATTGGCTTCCTCCAGGACGGGTACACAGGCCAGGCCGGAATTGAACAGACGCAGGATGAACTGCTCAAGGGCGCAGACGGCAAAAGGCTCTTCGAAATCGGTGCGGACGGCCTTCGAATCCCTGTTGGGCTGGACGAGCTCACCCCACCGCAAGACGGCAAGGATGTCAGGCTCACCCTCAATTCCGACCTCCAGTATTTCGCCCAACAGGCCATCCAGAGCCAGTCGGACAAGCTGGGCGCCGAGTGGGGAATCATTATCGTGATGGATGCCAAGACCGGCAACCTCATCGCCATGGCCGACACTAATTCCCCTGATCCCAACGACCCCGGCCTGGTGGCCGCCAAGGACCGCGGGGTCCGCTCCGTGACGGCTGCCTACGAACCGGGCTCGGTGGAAAAGATGATCACGGCGGCGGCTCTTATTGAGGAAGGAAAGTCCAGCCCGCTGGACACGTTCACCCTGCCGCCGTCCTACACAGTGGACGGTCAGACCTTCAGCGACTCGTTTGCCCATGGCACGGAGGAACGGACCCTCGCCGGCATCCTTGGCTGGTCCATGAACACCGGAACTGTCATGGCTGGCCAGCGACTCAGCAAGGAGCAGAGATTCGACTGGCTGCAGAAGTTCGGCATCGGGGAGGCTCCGGACGTCGGCCTGCCTGCTACCGCTTCGGGCATCCTGACGCCGGCGGACCAGTGGGACGACAGACAGGAGTACACGGTGCTGTTCGGGCAGGGTGTATCGCAGTCCACGCTCCAGACGGTGCGGGCCTTCCAAACAATCGCCAACAATGGCGTCATGCTCCAGCCGCGCCTGATCGATTCCTACATCTCACCGGACGGGACTGAAGAGAAGGTCGCTCCGCAGCCTTCGCGGCAGGTGGTCTCAGACAACACTGCGCAGCAGGTCCAGGACATCCTCGAAAGCGCGGTCACCGAAGGGCAGATTAAGGACGCCGCCATCGACGGCTACCGTGTGGGCGCCAAGACCGGAACGTCGGAGTCGCCCTGCGACGACGGCAAGTCAGGATTCTGCGGGTATACAGCTTCCATCGTTGGCATGGCGCCGATGGATGATCCGCGGTTTATTGTTGAGGTGGTGCTGCAGCGGCCCAAGGGCAGCATCTATGGCATTACGCAGGGGCCGGTCTTCCGGTCAGTCATGAGCCAGGCGCTGCGCACCTACAACGTCCAGCCGTCCACCGGTGAACCGGCGCGGCTGCCGCAATACGCCAAGTAGTACTGCCGCACGCCCCAGCACGGCCCGCTGACTGAGCACGTCCGGCGGGTTTGATCCACTAGCACTTTCGGAGATCCTCTTGTCAGATCACAATGCCCCCGGCAGCCATAAAGTTCCGGCCGGGGGATCCGCCACGGGGCGGTTCAGGCCCACGTCCGTTTCCGCAGTGAGCCTGGCGGGCATCGGCGAATCCATCGGTGTGTCCGTTCCGGGCCCGTCGGCGTCGGTGACCATCACCGGGATCTCCTTGAACTCGCGCACCATTGAGCCGGGAGACCTCTATGTCGCGCTCCCGGGAGCCTCGCGGCACGGAGCGGACTTCGCAGCTCAGGCAATAGGCGCCGGGGCGGCGGCGGTGTTGACGGACGACGCCGGTGCTCGCCTCCTGGCGCTGTCGGCAGACACCTCCGTGCCGGTGTTGGTGGTTGAGAGCCCGCGCAACGTGGTGGGACCGCTTTCGGCCATGATCTACCGCAGCCAGCCTGCCGATGGCGGCGCGCCGACGCTGTTCGGCGTCACAGGGACTAACGGAAAAACGACCACCACCTATTTCATCAACGCGCTGCTTCGTTCCCTTGGCCTCAAGACAGGCCTTATCGGGACTATTGAAATCAAGGCAGGCGGCGATGCCATTCCCAGCCTGCTGACCACGCCCGAGTCAACGGATGTCCACGCCTTGCTGGCATTGATGCGGGAGCGGGGGCTGGACGCCGCCTCCATGGAGGTCTCCTCCCACGCGGTCTCGTTCCAGCGCGTGGACGGGGTGGTCTTCGACGTGGCGGGCTTCACCAACCTCACGCAGGACCACCTGGACCTGCACGGAACCATGGATGACTACTTCCAGACCAAGGCAGAACTCTTTACTCCCCGGCGCGCCCGCCGTGCCGTGGTAACGGTCGACGACGACTGGGGCCGCCGGCTCGCCGACGCCGTGGAGATCCCTGTCACCACCCTCGCGGCCACACCGGCAAGTACTGCCGACTGGACGGTTACGTCGGCTACTGCGCGTGGATTGGGCACGGATTTCACACTGACGGGCCCGAGTGGCGCCTCGTTGAGGGTCCACACGGGGCTCCCTGGCAGCTTCAACGTGGCCAATGCGGCGCTGGCAGCCGTGATGGTCCTGGCCAGTGGAGTGGGCGTGGCGACAGTACAGGCTGCCCTGGATGAGCACGATCCCTTCACTGTCGCCGTTCCGGGCCGCATGCAGTTGGTCTCCGAGTCGCCCGCCGCAGTGGTTGATTTTGCCCACAATACGGACGCTCTGGCCAGGGCGCTGGAAGCCGTCCGGTCACCGCAGCCAGGGTCCAGGCTGATTGTGGTGTTTGGGGCAACCGGGCAGCGGGACCAAGGGAAACGTCCTGCAATGGGAGCCATCGCGGCGACTCTTGCCGACACCGTCATTGTCACCGATGACGACCCCCATGACGAGGACGCTGCCGCGATCCGCGCCGACGTGCTGGCGGGAGCGCTGGAAGCGCAGCAGCGGGGTTCGCTTGAGTGCCGCATCCTGGAAGTCTTCCCGCGCGATGAAGCCATCCGCCAGGCCGTTGAACTCGCCGGACCCCAGGACACTATTCTCGTGGCTGGCCGCGGCCACGAAGTCTGGCAGGAAGTGAAAGGCGTCAACGTTGCCCTGGACGACAGGGTGGAACTCCGCGACGCCTTGACAGCAAAGGGATTCACCGTTCTCCAAGACGACCGGATAGAGTCCTAGACCGAGATGATTGCATTTACTGCGGCGGAAATCGCCGAAATCACAAACGGGCGCCTGGACGCCGATCCGGAGATCACGCCTCTTTCGGTGGTCACGGATTCCCGCGAAGCCACGCCCGGATCGCTGTACGTCGCGAAACCGGGAGAGTATGCGGACGGCCACGACTTCGTTGGCGCCGCCTTTGGCAACGGTTCAACGCTGGCGCTCATGGAACGGCCGGTTGCCGGCCCGGACGGCGAGAACTACCCCGCAGTGGTGGTCGACGATGCGGTGCTGGCCATGGGCGCCCTCGCCGCGGAGGCGGTCCGCCGCATTCGTGCAGCCCGCCAGGCAGCCGGTGAACAGTTCACGGTTGTGGGCATCACGGGCTCGGCAGGCAAGACCACCACCAAGGACCTCCTCGCCGGCGTCCTGGCCACCCAGGGTGCCACCGTTGCGCCACAGGGCTCCTACAACGGTGAGATCGGTGTCCCGCTGACGGTCTTCAGCGCGGACAGCAGCACCCGGTACCTGGTCATTGAAATGGGAGCAACGGGCATCGGCCACATCCGCTACTTGGCAGACATGGTCAAGCCCGACATCGGCGTAGTACTCGGCGTGGGGACCGCCCACGCCGGTGAATTCGGGGGAGTCGGGAACATCGCCCGGGCCAAGGGTGAACTGGTCGAAGGACTTTCCGCCACCGGTACTGCGATCCTCAACCTCGACGATGAACGCGTCGCCGCCATGCGGGACCGTACCCAGGCCACAGTGCTCGGATTCTCCGCTGAAGGCCGCACTGGCGCCGGAGTCCAGGCAGTCAAGCCCGACACCAACCCGGCCGGAAACCCTGAGTTTGACCTCGTCCTGCCGTCGGGCGAACCGGACCTGCACGTGAGCAGCAAACTGATCGGGTCCCATCACGTGGGCAACCTGCTCGCCGCAGCTGCGGCCTCACACGCCGCCGGTGTCGCCGGACGGGACATCGCAGCCTCACTCAGCACACAGACGGCAGCCAGCCGCTGGCGCATGGAACGTACCGAAAGGGCCGACGGCGTCACCATCATCAACGACGCCTACAATGCCAACCCGGAATCCATGCGGGCCGCCCTGCGGACCCTCGCCGACCTCGGCCGCGGCCGCCGTACCTGGGCTGTCCTGGGCGCCATGCTGGAACTCGGACCCGAATCCATCCGTGAACACACCGTGGTGGGCACACAGGTTGTCCGGCTTAATATCTCCCGCCTGGTGGTGGTGGGCCGGGAGGCCCGGCCGCTCTACGTCTCCGCCGTGCAGGAGGGGTCCTGGGGTGATGAATGCAGCTTCGCCGAAACGATCGAAGACGCCTACGAACTGCTCAACGCCGAACTTGAACCCGGCGACCTCGTCCTGTTCAAGTCCTCCAACAGCGTTGGGCTGCGGCATTTAGGCGATCGGATAGCATTACCCCCACAAGCCCCCGTACCTGCCAGTGAAGGGAGCGAACAGCTGTGATTGCACTTTTGATCGGCGCTGGCCTTGCCCTATTGTGCGCCCTGGTGGGAACCCCGCTCTTTATCCGCCTGCTGGTCCGCAAAAGCTACGGCCAGTTCATCAGGGATGACGGACCGACGTCCCACCACACCAAGCGCGGGACGCCCACCATGGGTGGAACCGTGGTGGTGGCTGCCGTCCTGCTGAGTTATGGACTGACGCACTTGATCATGTGGATGATGAATCCAGCGTCTCCGGGTCCTTCAGCGTCGGCTTTGATCCTGCTGTTCCTCATGGTGGGGATGGGTCTGGTTGGCTTCCTCGATGACTTCATCAAGATCTCAAGACAGCGAAGCCTGGGGCTGAACGCCAAAGCCAAGCTCATCGGCCAGGGAACTGTGGGAGTCGCGTTCGCCATCCTTGCCCTGAATTTCCCGGATGCAGACGGCGTTACGCCCGCGTCCACCAAAATCTCGCTGGTCCGCGATCTTCCGTGGCTGGACCTGGCCTTCGGCGGTACCGTCCTGGGCGCCATACTGTTCGTCGTGTGGTCCAACCTGATTGTCACCGCGGCAACCAACGGGGTGAACCTGACGGACGGCCTGGACGGCCTCGCTGCAGGTGCTTCCGTCATGGTTTTCGGCGCTTACACCTTGATGGGCATCTGGCAAAGCAACCAGGCCTGCGGCTCCCCGCGGGAAGCCGGCAGCGGCTGCTACTCGGTCCGCGACCCCCTCGACCTCGCCCTTCTGGCCGCCATCATGAGTGCAGCCCTCGTTGGATTCCTCTGGTGGAATACTTCTCCTGCCAAGCTTTTTATGGGAGACACCGGATCCCTCGCGATTGGCGGCGCAATCGCTGGTTTCGCCATCCTGTCCCGCACCGAACTGCTCCTGGGCATCATCGGCGGGCTTTTTGTCCTCATCACCCTGTCCGTCATCATCCAGGTGGGCTACTTCAAGGCCACCGGTGGTAAACGCTTCTTCAAGATGGCCCCGTTGCAGCACCACTTTGAGCTCAAGGGGTGGGCCGAGGTTACCGTGGTAGTCCGATTCTGGATCCTCGGAGGGCTTTTCGTAGCCGTTGGCCTGGGGATCTTCTACGCTGAATGGGTTGTGCTCCTGTGACAGTTTCCTCCCGCCTCACTCACCTCACCAGTTGGGACTCGGACTGGGCGGGCCTGCGCGTCGTGGTCACCGGCATCGGCGTGTCCGGCTTCGCCGCGGCCGATACCCTCATCGAACTGGGTGCCCGCGTCGTGGTGGTTGACGCAGCCACGTCCGAGACAGCAAAGGCCCACGCTGAAACACTGAAGATCGTCGGTGCCGCCGACGTTCTCCTGGGGGATGAAGCGGTCAGCAGGATCCCAAAAATCGATGGGTCCCTGCCCGAACTCATCGTGACGTCACCGGGCTGGCGCCCGGACCAAGCCCTCCTGGCATCCGCCGCACGCGCCCACATCCCCGTTTGGGGCGACGTCGAACTTGCCTGGCGGCTGCGCATCCGGGAAGGGCACAAGACAGCTGACTGGCTGACCATCACCGGAACAAACGGCAAAACCACCACGGTTGGCCTGACCGAAGCGATGCTGCAGGCCGCAGGACTGAAGGCCATCGCCGTCGGAAACGTGGGAACTCCCATCCTTGACGCCCTCCGCGATCCCGTTCAATACGACGTCTTCGCCGTCGAACTTTCCAGCTTCCAGCTGCACTGGGCTGAATCGCTTTCGCCCGTGGCAAGTGTGTGCCTGAACGTGGCTGAGGACCACGTGGACTGGCACGGATCGTACACGTCCTACCTCGCGGACAAGGCCAAAGTCTACGAACGCACCCAGAAGGCCTGCATATTCAACGCAGAGCAGATCGAGACCGAGCGGATGGTGGAGAACGCCGACGTCGTGGAAGGGTGCCGGGCCGTGGGCTTTACCACCCTTACCCCCGCGATCAGCATGCTGGGAGTGGTGGAGGGGCTCCTCGTTGACCGCGCCTTTATCCCCGAGCGCAAGGACAGCGCGGCTGAGCTCGCCTCAATGTCCGACCTCGGAGAATTCGCCCCGCGGCACATGGTGGCCAACGCCCTGGCCGCGGGAGCACTGGTGCGGGCCTACGGCGTTGACGCCAAGGCTGTCCGCCAAGGCATCCGTGACTACGTCCCCGGCAATCACCGGATCCAGCCGGTAGCCCGGCAGAACGGCGTCCTCTGGATCAACGACTCCAAAGCCACCAACCCGCACGCTGCGTCGGCGTCGCTGGCCACCTTCGAGAAGGTGGTCTGGATCGCCGGCGGCCTGTCCAAGGGCGTCAGCTACGACGACCTGGTCCGGGACCACGCAGCGCGGCTCAAGGCCGTGGTGCTGATCGGCACGGACACCGAGGCCCTGGTTCAGGCCCTCGAACGACACGCACCGGATGTCCCGGTGATCGGACCGCCCGCGGGCGACACTGAAAAGATGCAGACTGCCGCAGAGGGCGGGGCCGTCGCAGGCAGCCCGTCGGAGTCCGGCGGGACCGTGATGTCCCGCGCCGTTGCGGCAGCGGCTCAGCTTGCCGCGCCGGGTGACACAGTTCTGATGGCGCCGGCAGCTGCATCCATGGATCAGTTCTCTTCCTACGCTCACCGTGGCGACGCCTTTATCGAAGCTGTCCGCGAGCTGGTGGAAGGGCAGGCCCAGACCGGCGAGGAGTAACAATGGTCAGCACGCCCACCCGGCCGCCGGCAGCAACGCCGCGCCCGGGAAAAACCGCAGCTCCTGCCGGTTCCCGGCCCTCCTTGCCTGTGCGGATCCGCAACGGGTACCGCCGTTTTTGGTCAGCTCTGGAAGGGACCGGAACCTCGCGGAACGGTTCCACCTACTACCTCATCCTGGGCTCCACCCTCGCCCTGACCGCCATCGGCATCATGATGGTGCTCTCTGCTTCCAGCGTGGAATCCATCGCGGCCGGCAAGTCCCCGTATGGTGACGCCCTGAAACAGGGCATGTTTGCCGCCATTGGAATCTTCACCATGTTCGTCCTGTCGCGCATCAACGTTGTCTGGCTGAAGCGCCTTGCCTGGCCCGGCCTGGGCATCGCACTGGTACTCCTGGCACTGGTCCAGGTCATCGGCGATGAAGTCAACGGCAACAAGAACTGGATCGACATCGGCGGCATCACGTTCCAGCCGTCCGAGGCGTCAAAGCTGGCCCTGGCCCTGTGGATGGCCACAGTCCTGGCGAGGAAGGGCAAGCTCCTGCGCCGGTGGCAGCACGCGCTGATCCCCGCTGTTCCCGCGGCTGGCCTTGTCATCGGCCTCGTCGTCCTGGGAAATGACCTGGGCACCGCGATGATCATCATGATGATCACCGCGGCCGCGCTCTTTTTCGCCGGCGTGCCGTTGTATCTGTTCGGCTTCGCCGCGCTGATCGGCGCCGCGGGAACTGCCGCCATGGCCATCACGAGCTCCAACCGCATGTGCCGCATCACCTCCTGGTGGACGGGAAAGTCCTGTGCCGACGGCATCGATGCGAACTACCAAGCCACGAACGGGATCTACGGACTGGCGTCCGGCGGCTGGTTCGGCGTCGGACTTGGCCAAAGCAGACAGAAGTACAGCTGGATCCCGGAAGCCCACAACGACTTCATCTTCGCCATCATCGGTGAGGAGCTGGGGCTGGTGGGCACCGTCGTCGTCCTGGTCCTGTTCGCCATCCTGGGGGCCGCGATCTACCGCGTCGTGGTGGCGCAGGAGGACATGTTCCACCGGGTCCTGGCGGGCACCATCATGGTCTGGCTCCTCGGCCAGGCCACAGTCAACATGTCCGTGGTCACCGGGCTGATGCCCGTGATCGGCGTCCCTTTGCCGTTCATCTCCTACGGCGGCTCGGCACTCATGATGTCGCTGTGCGCCGTCGGCGTCGTGCTGTCACTCGCCAGGGAACAGATGGCCCCGGCAATACGGCCCAAGCGGATGCTGAAGTTCGGCAACAGGCCCTCCCGGGGATCCACCGGCCCAAAGAAAACCGCCAGAAAGCGTACCTAGCACCAGATGACTTCCCAAACTCTCTCCATCGTCCTGGCCGGAGGCGGTACTGCGGGGCACATCAGCCCCCTCCTTGCCATCGCCGCCGCCATCCGGACCGCCGCTCCTGAAGCCAGGCTCCTCGCCGTCGGAACACCGTCGGGCATGGAAACCCGGCTGGTGCCTGCCGCGGGACTGGAGCTTGCCACCATCGACCGTGTGCCTTTGCCGCGCAGGCCGTCCATGGACCTGCTCAGGCTGCCCGGCCGCCTGGCCGGGGCCGTACGGCAAGCCGGCCGGATCCTGGATGAACATGACGCCGACGTGCTCGTCGGCGTGGGCGGGTACGTCTGCACTCCCATGTACCTGGCTGCCCGGCGCCGCCGGATCCCCATAGTGATCCATGAAGCAAACGCGCGTCCCGGCCTTGCCAACCGTGTCGGTGCCATGCTGACCAAGTACGTAGCCGTCGCCTTCGACACCACGCGGCTCCGCCATGCCCGGCACGTCGGGATGCCCATGCGCACTGAGATTTCAGGCCTGGAACGGGCTGCGTCCCGGGCTGCTGCCCGCGAAGCCCTGGGCCTGCACCCGACGCAGCCTACGCTGATTGTTACCGGCGGTTCCTCAGGTGCCCAGAGCATCAACCGCACTGTCGCGGCGGCCGTCGAGGACCTGGCTGCCGCGGGCATCCAGACACTGCACATCACCGGACGCGGCAAGGCACTGCTGAATGCCAACGGCGGCACGCTTACGGCCCCCGGCTACCGGCAGGTGGAGTACGTGGACGGCATGGAGTTGGCTTACGCCGCCGCCGACGTGCTCGTGGCCAGGTCCGGCGCTGCGACAGTCTGCGAAGCGGCCGCCGTGGGCGTGCCCGCCGTTTTTATCCCGCTGCCCATCGGCAACGGCGAACAGGCGCTCAACGCTGCGGGGCTGGTCAAAGCTGAGGGGGCGCTCCTCGTCCAGGACCGGGACTTCTCCGTCCAATGGGTCAGGGACCATCTCATCCCGCTGGTGACTGACCCAGTCCGGTTGGCCGCCATGGCCGCCAACTCCCAGCGCCTTGGAATCAGAAATGCCGACCAGCGCATGGCTGGTCTTGTCCTGGAAGCGGTATCCGAATGAGCCCTGCCAACATCCACAGCCAGGAATCCCTGGGCCGCGTCCACTTCATCGGGATCGGCGGTGTTGGGATGTCCGCCGTTGCCCGGATCATGGTTGCCCGCGGGCTGGTGGTCAGCGGATCCGACGCCAAGGACCTCCCTGTCATGGCCGACCTCGCGGCCGCAGGTGCCAGGGTAGCTGTGGGATACGATGCCGCGAACCTCGGCGACGCCCAGACCGTGGTGGCGGGCTCCGCGATCCGTGCAGACAACCCAGAACTAGTGGCTGCCCGAGAGGCGGGGCTGCCAGTGCTGCACCGGTCTGAGGCGCTGGCGGCCACCATGGGCGAGGACATTGTGGTCACGGTGGCAGGAACGCACGGCAAGTCCACCACGACGTCGATGATCACTGTGCTGCTGCAGGGCGCCGGGCTGGATCCCTCGTTTGCAATCGGGGCCAACGTTCCTGCGCTCGGCGTCAACGCAGCACATGGCGCGTCCGGGATTTTTGTGGCCGAGGCCGACGAATCGGACGGCTCGTTTCTGAACTATCGGCCCCGGATAGCCGTCGTCACCAATGTGGAGCCGGACCACCTTGACCACTACGGAACCGCGGAGGCTGTCTACGCATCCTTTGACCAGTTCACGGAACTCCTGCCCGCGGACGGCGTCCTGGTCGCCTGCGCCGATGACGCCGGCGCCCTGGCCCTTGCACGCCGCACCTTTGAGCGCGGTAACACCCGCGTACTCCTGTACGGCACCTCGGATGAAGCGGACCTGGTGCTGCACGACGGCGGCCCGGGAGACGTTTCGGTGTCCACCACTGCAGGCCGCTTCGGCCTGCAGCTGCAGGTTCCGGGCCGGCACAACGCCCTGAACGCCGCTGCCGCCTTTGCGGTGGCACTGGAACTGGGGGTTGAACCAGGCGCCGCCGCCGCGGCCCTGGGCAACTTTTCCGGCGCGTCACGCCGTTTTGAACTGAAAGGGGAGGCCGGCGGCGTCCGGGTCTTCGACGACTACGCCCACCACCCCACCGAAGTGCGTGCCGCCCTCGCTGCAGCCCGGTCAGTTGCCGGTGACCACCGGGTCCATGTCCTCTTCCAGCCGCACCTCTTTTCCCGGACCCGGGAGTTCGCCCGCGAGTTCGCCGAGGCCCTGAACCTGGCCGACACCGCCTTGGTCCTGGATATCTATCCGGCCCGCGAGGATCCTATCCCCGGGGTCACCAGCCAGTTGATCGCCGACCACCTTGGCGCCGGTGGACGCCTGGTGGATGGAAACGCCGCGGTAGCGGAACTTGTTGGCGCTGCGGACGCTGGCGACATTGTCCTGACCGCGGGAGCCGGCGATGTGACCGCCTACGGCCCGAAGATCGTGCAGGCACTGCGTGGCTAGTGCCCGGCGCCCCACCTACACCTCGCCGGGACGCGCCCAACAGGGGAGGAACAGGTCCGGCGATCCTTCCGGCGGCCCGTCCGGCACCCCCGCGCCCGGCCAGGCGGAGGAGCCGGAGGTCATCTCCGCTTCCAAGACCGCTCCGGGGCCGGAAGTGGCCCCGGCAAGGGCCAAACAGCCCAAGGGCGCCAAATCCAAGGAGAAGCAGGCCAGGGAAGGGCAGTCCAGCGGGGCAGCTGCAGGCGCGAACGTCCTGGCTTTCCCGGAGCCCAAAGGCAGGCGGCTGAAGCGAAACATCATCATCGCGGCCAGCACCCTTGCCGCGGTGGTAGCAGGGATCCTCGCAGCAGCCATCTTTTCGCCGCTGCTGGCGGTCAGCACTATCTCCGTATCCGGCACCAGGCTCCTGACTGCTGATCAGGTCCAGGCCGCCCTGGAACCGCTGAAGGGCAAACCCCTGCCGCAAATCACCGACGAGGAGGTGGACCGGCTCCTGGAACCACTCATCCAGATCAAATCAGTGAAAACGCAGGCACGGCCTCCGTCGGACCTGGTTGTCGAAGTCCGGGAACGCGTCCCGGTGGCCCTGGTGAAGCAGGGGGAGCAGTACCAGCAAGTTGACGTTGACGGGGTGCAGCTGGCGGCCACCACGGATCCAGCCTCCGTGGCGCTGCCAGTGATCGACGGCGGCGCAGGCACCATCGGCAAGGATCTGTTCCAGGCGACGGCGGCGGTCCTTGGCGCCCTTCCTCCCGAGGTCCTGGCGAAGCTTTCCAATGCCTCAGCACAGTCTGTCGATGCCGTGGAACTCAAGCTCGTGGACGGGCAGACCATCGTCTGGGGCAACGCGTCGGAGAGGGAACTCAAAGCCAAGGTCCTGGAGGCATTGCTGAAGGTTCCCGCCGATCCGAAGAACCCCGTGCGTGTCTATGACGTCAGTGTGCCCAGGCATCCTGTGACGCGCTAAATCTCTGTATTTCCCGGGAATAGCACGACACGCGGCCTGCGGTTATTGAATGTGCGAACCATAGGAAATACCGTCACAGACATGAGTTACTTGACATAACTATAACCTTCAACTCGAAGGTTAAGGTTCAAAGCTTCAAGCTCGACTCCATCAGTTTTCGCAATAGGACACGAACAAGGGACACGTAACGTGGCAGCTCCGCAGAATTACTTGGCCGTCATCAAGGTCGTCGGCATCGGCGGCGGTGGCGTGAACGCAGTCAACCGCATGATCGAAGTCGGTCTTCGCGGTGTCGAATTCATCGCAATCAACACCGATGCCCAGGCCCTGCTGATGAGCGATGCCGACGTCAAGCTTGACGTTGGGCGGGAGCTGACACGCGGGCTTGGCGCAGGCGCCAACCCGGAGGTGGGCAAGCAGGCAGCTGAGGACCACGCGGACGAGATCGAAGAGGTCATCCGCGGCGCAGACATGGTCTTCGTGACCGCCGGTGAAGGCGGCGGAACGGGTACTGGCGGCGCTCCCGTCGTGGCACGTATCGCACGTTCGCTCGGCGCGCTGACCATCGGCGTAGTCACCCGCCCGTTTACCTTCGAAGGCCGGCGCCGTGCCGGCTCTGCCGAGGCGGGCATCGACGCCCTGCGCGACGAAGTGGACACCCTGATCGTCATCCCGAACGACAGGCTCCTGTCCATCAGCGACCGCAACGTCTCCGTCCTGGACGCTTTCCGCTCTGCTGACCAGGTCCTGCTGTCCGGTGTCCAGGGCATCACTGACCTCATCACCACGCCCGGCCTGATCAACCTTGACTTCGCGGACGTGAAGTCCGTCATGCAGGGCGCAGGCTCGGCACTGATGGGCATCGGTTCAGCCCGCGGTGAGGACCGTGCCGTGAAGGCTGCGGAACTTGCTATCGCCTCGCCGCTGCTTGAGGCTTCCATCGACGGCGCCCACGGTGTCCTGCTGTCCATCCAGGGCGGCTCCGACCTCGGCCTCTTCGAGATCAACGAAGCGGCGCGGCTGGTCCAGGAAGTGGCCCACCCGGAAGCGAACATCATCTTCGGCGCGGTCATCGACGACGCCCTTGGCGACGAGGCCCGCGTGACCGTCATTGCCGCGGGCTTCGACGACGTCAAGGCAACCTCGCCGTCCATGGACCAGTCCCAGCCCCAGGTAGCCCCCCAGCGCCCCGCCGCGCCCGCGCCCGCCCCGGCCCAGGCGCCGTCGGGCGGAAGCCACCAGATGAACGTACAGCCGGTCCACGCCGGAGTCGGTGCGTCCGGCCTGAGCAACTGGGGCCAGCAGCGCCCGTCGGCGGTGCCCGCGGACTCCGGTTTCGACGTCGACCTTCCCTCGGTCGTGGAGCCGGACCTCTCCGGCAGCCGCTCCGATGACCTGGATGTCCCCGACTTCCTGAAGTAGGGCGCAGCTTGTTCCTTTGGAAGGCGGAAGTCCTCCCCGGTGTGACCGTGGCATTCACGGACACACGCGCCGGCAACCTGGCGTTGCATGTGGGGGACAACGCGGACGATGTCCGGGTACGCAGGGCAGAACTGGAGCTCAATGCCGCCATGGTGCCGGGTTCCCTGCGGTTCATGAACCAGGTGCATGGAACTGCCGTGGCGGTCATGGAGGCCGGCAGTGCCGATCCTGAGGCAGATGCCATGGTTTCCAGGGGCGTGCCGCTGGCGGTCATGGTGGCTGATTGCATCCCCGCGGTGCTGGTCGGCCAGGCCCTTGGCGGCCCTGTGCTTGGTGCTGTCCACGCCGGCCGGCCGGGGCTGGCGGCGGGGGTCATTCCCGCCGCGGTCGAACGTATGCGGGCCATGGGGGCCGTCAACATCCAGGCATGGCTCGGTCCGTCAATTTGCGGCAGCTGCTACGAGGTTCCGGCCGGGCTGCGGGCCGACGTAGCGGCAGCAGTTCCTGCGGCGTGGTCCACCACCAGCTGGGGGACTCCCGGCCTTGACCTGCCTGCCGGCGCGCGGAGCCAGCTGGAGGCGGCAGGCGTGGACGTCATGTACTGCGGGCCTTGCACGCTTGAGAACCAGGATCTATTCTCCTACCGCCGTAACAAAGACACTGGCCGGTTTGCCGGATTGGTCTGGACGCATGACTGAGGCCACGAACCCTGCAGCGCGCACTGCCGAATTGGAAAATGGCCTGGCCGCCGTGAGGAGCCGCATCGTCGCTGCCACAAAGGCATCAGGCCGGGCGGATGAGCCGGCGCTAATCGTCGTCACCAAGTTCCACCCGGCGGACGACATCCGCCGGCTCGCCGCCCTGGGCGTCAAGGACGTCGGAGAGAACAGGGATCAGGAGGCCTCTGCGAAAGCTGAAGCCCTGCACGACCTCGGGCTCAACTGGCATTTCGTGGGCCAACTCCAAAGCAAAAAAGCCAAATCCGTTGTCCGCTATGCCCATGCCGTCCACTCCGTGGACCGGCCGCAGCTCGTTGACGGGCTCGCCCGGGCCATGGCTACCGAACAGGACCGGTCAGGGCGGGCTGCGCTGGAATGCTTCATCCAAGTCAGCCTGGACGACGACGCCGGTGCACACCGCGGCGGGGCCGCTCCCGCCGAGGTCCCGTCCCTCGCAGAGCAACTGGCTTCCGCCGGCGGGCTGGTCCTGGCCGGCGTCATGGCTGTGGCGCCACTTGGATCCCCGCCAGAAGCGGCCTTCGAGAAGCTAGCCGCCATCTCTGCCCGGCTCACCGCGGACCATCCGGGCGCCACGGGCATTTCGGCCGGTATGAGCCAGGACCTCGAGGTGGCCATCCGCTTCGGAGCGACACACCTGCGGATCGGTTCGGATATTCTCGGATCGCGTCCCGCCGTGGGGTAGCGTCAAAGCATTGGAAGTGAATGGCGGGGATTTCCAGTGCTGTCAAATCATTGGTCGGCCCGCCTACGGACACGATTAGGAGTCGACCATGGCCGGCGCTCTGCGCAAGACAATGATCTATCTTGGGCTCGCCGATGGCGATGAACATTACGAGTCCGAGCACCACACCACACGTAAGGATGAGGACGAATCCATGGAAGTTGACCGCGAGGAACGCCGTGCACCCGCACCCGTCCGCGAGGTCAGCCGTGAGGCGTCCTATGTCCCCGAAGAGGAATACCGCGCACCAGTGACCCCCATCAAGCGTGCGGCATCCAGCCGCGAAGAGTCTTCCGGCCTCCGGCAGATCACCACCATCCATCCGCGGTCCTACAACGACGCGAAGCTTATCGGCGAGAGTTTCCGTGACGGCATCCCGGTCATCATGAATGTCACCGACATGGGCGAGGCCGATGCCAAGCGCCTTGTGGACTTTTCCGCAGGGCTCGTGTTCGGACTCCGGGGCAGCATCGAGCGTGTCACCAACAAGGTCTTCCTCCTGTCGCCGTCGTACATCGAGGTCATCGGCGATGACAAGAAGGTCAGCGAGACCCAGGCGAGCTTCTTCAATCAAAGCTAGCCATTAGGCTCATTGTGGATGCCAGGCAGGTGGACCTGTCTGGCATCTGTGCTGAAATAGATAAGAAACATTGGCAGGACGCTGCGGTATCCGGAATGGACATGGAGATATGAGTTAAGTCATGGGAATTGTTTTCGGACTTGTCTATATCGCCCTTTTACTGTTCCTTGTGGCACTCATCGTGCGGCTGGTGTTCGACTGGGTCCAGATGTTTGCCCGGGAGTGGCGCCCCCGTGGGCCGGCCCTCGTGGTGGCCCACGCAGTGTATTCGGTCACGGACCCGCCACTGAAGGTCCTGCGGAGACTGATCCCGCCTCTGCGGCTTGGCGGCATCAGTCTGGACCTGGGGTTCCTGATTTTGTTCATCGCTGTCAGCGTGGCGATGGGTATCACCAGGAGTTTCGCGTAAATTTCCATTAGACCTAGCTGTTCAGGCTCAGATCCGCAGGGAACTGTCACTTGCAACGCGAAGAAACTCCGGTTTGACACCACGGTGTTGAATTAGAGGAACCAGTCCATATTTAGGTACCGTAGTTTTGACGGCCGGAAGGCCACTGACTAACTAGACCAGTGAGGTGACCAGATGGCTTTGACGCCAGAAGACGTTGTCAACAAGCGCTTTCAGCCGACCAAGTTCCGCGAAGGCTACGACCAGGATGAAGTAGATGACTTCCTGGACGAAATCGTCGTTGAACTCCGGCGCCTGAACCAGGAGAACGACGAGCTGCGCAAGAAGCTCGCCGAGGGCGGTTCGGCCGTTCCTGCCAGCTCCGCCGCTGCGGCACCGGTGGTCGAGAAGGTCCCCGCGCCCGTCAAGGCCGAGAAGGACGACTCCCGCGCCAAGGCCGAGGCCGACGCCAAAGCAGCCGAAGCAAGCAAGAAGAAGGAAGCTGAGCAGGCTGCTCCGGCTGCTGCTGTTGCAGCTGCCGCTCCTTCCCAGGCTGCCGGCAGCACAGTTTCTGCCGAATCGGCTGCCGGACTGCTGGCCATGGCGCAGCAGATGCATGACCGCCACGTCGCTGACGGCCAGGCCCAGAAGGACAAGATCATCGCTGAAGCGCAGATCGAAGCCAGCAGCCTCGTCAACGATGCTCAGGAGAAGTCCCGCAAGATCCTTGGTGCCCTTGAGCAGCAGCGCTCCGTGCTCGAACGCAAGGTGGAGCAGCTGCGTGGCTTCGAGCGCGATTACCGCTCACGCCTGAAGGCCTACATCGAAGGCCAGCTGCGCGACCTTGACGCCCGTGGCTCCGTGGCCGCGCCCGAGGTCGAAGCCAACTAGCAAGGTCGAACCAAACTCGATTGTTAAGCACGTATTCTGAAAGCCGGTGGCTGAGGATTCCTCGGCCGCCGGCTTTTGTGATTAACATCGGTATCCGAATGAAAGCACCATGACAGACGAACTTGCCGCTGACGCTGCACTCCCTCTTCCGCCCACGCCGCGGCGCCCTCGCCGCCGGATCCTGCTGTCCATTTTTGCTGGATTCGCGGTCTTCGCCTACGCGCTGGACCAGCTGACCAAACTCTGGGTTACTTCCAGCATGGTTGAGGGCGAGCGTATCCCTGTCCTGCCACCAGTGCTGCACTGGTACTTCATCCGGAACTCCGGCGCAGCCTTCTCCATCGGAGAAAACGTCACGTGGGTGTTTTCGATCATCATGGCAGCGGTTTCCATTGCCATCCTGTTCCAGGTGCGCAAGCTTGGGTCCGCCTGGTGGTCGCTGGCCTTGGGCCTACTCCTGGGCGGTGCACTGGGCAACCTCACAGACCGGCTGTTCCGCGAGCCTTCGTTCGGGATGGGGCACGTGGTGGACTTCATCCAGCTACCCAATTTCGCCATTTTCAACATTGCCGATTCCGCGGTGGTCTCGGCAGTGGCCATTATTTGCATCCTGACGCTCCGCGGGATCTCCCTGGACGGGTCCCGGCATGTGGCGGCTCCGCGGGAGAAGGCCACGCCGAAGGAAGAACCCGGCGATGCCTGAGCGCATTGTGGTGGCCGATGAATTCGGCGGAACACGGGCGGACGCAGGACTGGCAAAGCTCATGGGGATTTCACGCTCCCTGGCCGCGACGCTTATTGCCGAAGGCAACGTCATCAGCCGGGGCAAAGCGGTAGGCAAATCAGCAAAGCTGATTGCAGGGGACGTCCTTGACGTCACGGTGCCCGAACGGCGGGACCCGCTCGAAGTGGTGGAGGAAGTTGTGGAAGGCCTGAAGATCCTGCTCGATGACGACGATTTCGTCGTCGTCGACAAGCCCGTGGGCGTTGCTGCCCATCCATCACCGGGCTGGGTCGGGCCCACCGTAGTGGGCGGCCTCGCAGGAGCCGGGTACCGCATCTCCACCTCCGGTTCCCCCGAACGTGCAGGCATCGTCCACCGGCTCGACGTCGGCACGTCCGGTGTGATGGTCGTGGCGAAGACCGAGCGCGCCTACACAGCCCTGAAGAGGGCGTTCAAGGAGCGCAGCGTGGACAAGGTCTACCACGCTGTGGTCCAGGGCCTGCCGGACCCCTTGGAGGGCACCATCGACGCGCCGATTGGGCGCCATCCGGGCCATGACTGGCGCTTTGCCGTGATCGAGGACGGCAGGCCTTCAATTACGCATTACGAGGTATTAGAGGCCTTCGGCAAGGCCACACTGGTGGAAGTTCATCTTGAAACTGGCCGCACACACCAGATACGCGTCCACTTTTCCGCCCTCCGGCACCCCTGTGCCGGTGACCTAACGTACGGTGCGGACCCGCGGCTCGCCGCCACGCTGGGACTCACACGGCAGTGGCTGCACGCCCGCCAGCTCGGCTTCGACCACCCGGTGACGGGGGAACGGGTCACCGTCACCAGCGATTACCCGCAGGATCTCTCCTTTGCCCTGGAAGTGCTCGAATCCGGGCAGGCCTGACCACTCAGGAGCCGGGCGGCGCATAGAATAGTGCGGTGACTTCCAGCAATGCCTCGTTCGTCCACCTGCACAACCACACCGAGTACTCCATGTTGGACGGCGCCGCCCGCTTGGGGGAGCTTTTCGACGAGACTGAACGCTTGGGCATGCCTGCCCTCGCCACTACCGACCACGGGTACCTTTTCGGCGCCTTCGACTTCTGGAAACGCGCCACGGACCAGGGCATCAAGCCCATTATCGGCGTCGAGGCCTACGTAACACCGGGGACGGCACGGACGGATAAGAGCCGTGTCCGCTGGGGCGAGGAACATCAGCGCAAGGATGACATCTCGGGCGGTGGGTCATACACCCATATGACGCTGCTGAGTTACAACAACGCAGGCATGCGCAACCTCTTCCGGGCCTCGTCCATCGCTTCCCTGGACGCCGTGTTCGGCAAGTGGCCGAGGCTGGACCGCGAACTCCTGAACACGTATTCGGAAGGCCTGATCGCCACCACCGGCTGCCCGTCGGGAGAAGTCCAGACCCGTCTGCGGCTGGGCCAGTACCGTGAGGCCCTGGAAGCAGCCTCCGAGTTTCGCGACATCTTCGGGGCGGAAAACTACTTCTGCGAACTGATGGACCATGGCCTCGACATCGAGCGCCGGGTTACCGGGGACCTGCTGCGGCTCGCCAAAGAACTGAAGCTGCCGTTGGTGGCAACCAACGACCTGCACTATACGCACGAGCACGACGCCAAGGCCCACGAGGCACTGCTGGCCATCCAGTCAGGTTCCACCCTGCTGGAACCCACCTATGACAACGGCGGCTCCCGGTTCGCGTTCTCCGGCAGCGGCTACTACCTCAAATCGCCCCAGGAAATGCGTGAACTGTTCAGGGACCACCCGGACGCGTGTGACAACACCCTGCTGATCGCCGAACGCTGCGAAGTTTCGTTCAATACCGGGGCCAACTACATGCCGCGGTTCCCCTGCCCGCCGGGCGAGGACGAGACGTCCTGGCTGGTTAAGGAAGTTGCCGCCGGGCTGGAGTACCGTTACCCCGGCGGTGTCCCGGACAAGGTCCGCACCCAGGCTGACTACGAGCTGGAGGTCATCACCTCCATGGGGTTCCCCGGGTACTTCCTGGTGGTGGCTGACTTCATCAACTGGGCGAAGAACAACGGCATCCGCGTGGGACCCGGACGTGGTTCCGGCGCCGGTTCGATGGTGGCCTACGCCATGCGCATCACGGACCTCGACCCGCTGCACCACGGCCTGATTTTCGAGCGCTTCCTCAACCCCGACCGTGTTTCCATGCCTGACTTCGACGTCGACTTCGATGACCGTCGCCGCTCTGAGGTCATCGACTACGTGACCCGCAAATACGGCGACGAGCGCGTGGCCATGATCGTTACGTACGGCACCATCAAAACCAAGCAGGCGCTGAAAGACTCCTCGCGTGTGCTCGGGTACCCATTCAGCATGGGGGAGCAGCTGACCAAGGCTCTCCCGCCGGCCGTTATGGCCAAGGACATTCCGCTGGCGGACATCCAGAACAAGGACTCCAAGCGCTACAGCGAGGCCGGTGACTTCCGGCAGCTGATCGCCACGGATCCCGAGGCCGCCAAGGTCTTCGAAACGGCGCTGGGCATCGAGGGGCTGAAACGGCAGTGGGGTGTGCACGCTGCCGGCGTCATCATGTCCTCGGACCCCATCATCGATGTCATCCCCATCATGAGGCGCATCCAGGACGGCCAGGTGATCACGCAGTTCGATTACCCCACCTGCGAAGGCCTGGGCCTGATCAAGATGGACTTCCTGGGCCTGCGGAACCTCACGATCATTTCCGACGCCCTGGAGAACATCAAGCTCAACCGGGGCCACGAACTGGACCTCGACAGCCTCGCCCTTGACGACGCCGCCTCCTACGAGCTGCTGGCCAGGGGTGACACATTGGGCGTATTCCAGCTCGATGGCGGTCCCATGCGGTCCCTGCTCAAGCTGATGAAGCCTGACAACTTCGAAGACATCTCCGCCGTCCTGGCCCTCTACCGGCCGGGGCCGATGGGCGCCAACGCGCATACCGACTACGCCCTGCGCAAGAACGGGATCCAGGAAGTCATTCCGATCCACCCTGAGCTCAAGGAACCGCTCGCCGAAATCCTCGGCGGGACGTACGGCCTGATCGTGTACCAGGAACAGGTTATGGCCGTCGCGCAGAAGCTCGCCGGATATTCCCTCGGCCAGGCCGACATCCTCCGCCGCGCCATGGGCAAAAAGAAGAAATCAGAACTGGACAAACAGTTTGCCGGCTTCTCGCAGGGCATGCAGGACAACGGCTACTCCATGGAGGCCGTCAAGACCCTCTGGGACATCCTGCTGCCGTTCTCCGACTACGCATTCAACAAGGCACACTCGGCCGCCTATGGTGTCATTTCGTACTGGACCGCCTACCTGAAGGCCCACTACGCGCCGGAGTACATGGCAGCCTTGCTGACGTCAGTGGGAGACGACAAGGACAAGTCCGCGATCTACCTCAACGAGTGCCGCCGCATGGGCATAACCGTGCTTCCGCCCGATGTCAACGAGTCCTCGCTGAACTTCACGCCGGTGGGGAACGACATCCGTTTCGGCATGGGTGCCATCCGCAACGTCGGATCCAACGTGGTCCAGGCCATGGTGGCCGCCCGGGAGAGCGAGGGGGCATACTCCTCCTTCAAGGACTTCCTGATGAAAGTCCCTGCCGTGGTCTGCAACAAGCGGACCATCGAATCCCTGATCAAAGCCGGCGCATTCGACTCCCTCAACCACCACCGCCGCGCCCTGGTGATGATCCACGAAGAGGCCATCGATTCGGTCATCACCCTCAAACGGAACGAGGCAATCGGCCAGTTCGACCTCTTCGCCGGGTTTGAAGAGGCCGAATCGGAGGCGTCCCTGAGCATCGAGATCCCGGAACTTCCCGAGTGGGAGAAGAAGGACAAGCTGTCGTTTGAACGGGACATGCTGGGACTCTATGTCTCGGACCACCCACTGCAGGGCCTCGAAGGGGTGCTCAGCCAGCACGCGGACCAGTCCATCACCTCGGTCATTGCCGAAGACGGTCCGCACGACGGCGCCATCATCACCATCTCCGGGATGATCACCTCGCTGAGCCGCCGCATCGCCAAGGCCAGCGGCAACGCCTACGCACGTGCCGAGATCGAGGACCTTGGCGGCTCCATGGAGGTCATGTTCTTCGGGCAGGTTTATGGTCCCATCGCCTCAGTCCTCGCCGAGGACCTGATCGTTGTGGTCAAAGGCAGGCTGCAGCGGCGCGACGACGGCGCCGTGACACTGAACTGCATGGAACTCTCCGTTCCCGACCTCAGCGAGGGCACCAACGGTCCGCTGCTGATCTCCATGCCCACTCACAAGGCCACTGAAGCCGTGGTCACCGAACTAGGGGACGTCCTGCGCAACCATCGGGGAAACTCGGAAGTGCGCGTCCACCTGCACGGCGATTCACGGGTGGAGGTGATGGGCCTGCCGGTCCATATGCGGGTGAATCCCAATCCCTCGCTGTTTGGCGACCTCAAGGTACTCCTCGGGCCGGCCTGCCTTGACGTCTAGCACCTAGATTTCGTAGTCCAGGGGTACCGGCTGGCTGTAGCCGCCGGCATGGTAGAGCAGGGGCGAGCCGTCCTCGCCCACTTGGCCGTCGACGACCTCCACCACCACCACGGCGTTGTTCTCGAAAGAGAGCCGCATCTGGATCTTGCCGATCAGCCAGCCGGCTACGTCCTTGAGAACCGGAACATCGTGCGGGCCAAGCTCCCAGTGGTCGCCGCCAAAGCGGTCCCTGGTGCGGGCAAAACGGTCGGCGAGTTCCTGGTTCTCGAGCCCCAGCATGTGCACGCCGATGTGGGTGGTGTTTGCTACGGCGGGCCAGGAGCTCGAACTCCGGGCCATGTTGAACGTGAAGCGCGGTGGCCGGGCTGACAGCGAGGCGACGGACGTGGCGGTGAAACCGTAGGGCTGGCCGTTGTAGTTGACGGTGATGATCGCCACGCCGGCCGCATGACGGCGGAACATTTCCTTGAACGTACGCTCGAACGGCACGCGATCTTCGGTCACTATGAAAAACTCCCTGGATTACCCTGAACGGGACTTGGCTCTCTTTCAAGGGTATGGCTCACGTGGCACCCCAGGGAAACTGTTTACCCGCACGTCCCCCGGTTGAGGGGCCTGAACATTTGTTAAGGTTTGTTTCATGACACAACGCATGCCGCGGCGCTCCTCCGGGCTTCAGTGGGCCTGGTTCGCCGCCGCCACAGCAGGAGGGATCCCGGTTGGCCTGCTGTGGTGGCTGCTTGCACCTGGTGGCCTGAACCTCATCACCAGGGATCCCGCACTGGGGGAGGGCACCAACCCGCTGGTATGGCTGCCCAGGGACCTGACGCTCGCTGGCCTGCTTGTTTTTGCCGGCTGCCTGCTGGCCGTGTTTATCACTGACAAATCCAGGCGCTCCCGGCAGGAGGACCTGGTGCTTGCCCTTGCCGGCAGCCTTGCAGGGGCCGTTGTCGCATGGCAAACAGGCATGTTCGCAGCCCAGCTGTGGGGAGCCCCGGCGGACACCTCCATCAATGCCAGTGTGGCCTTCTCGCTGCGGTCATTGCCGGTGCTGCTGCTCTGGCCGGCGGCCACGGCCATCGGCACCTTCGCCTTCAGCCTCCTTACGCTCCTGAGGCAGGGACCGGAGGGGACCGCCGGCCCTGTCGGCAGGGACGCTGCTTCCGGCGCGTAAAATGAACCGGTGACCATTACTCCTGAGTTTCCCGCCACCCCCACTGCTCCTGCCGTCAGCTTCCGCACGGTCGACCTCCGTGGCAAGGGCCTGACGCTGGCCGGACTGCGGGCAGCCGTTCCGCGTGCCCAGCACCAGACAGTGGCGGATGCCGAACAGAAAGTCCTGGACATCATCGGGGATGTCCGGCGGCGCGGCTACGCGGCACTCACCGAGTACGCCCAACGTTTCGACGGCGTGGAACAGGACCACCCCCTCGTGCCGGCTGCGGAATTGGCGCGCGCTCTGGCAGAACTGGATCCGGCCGTGCGGAAGGCCCTGGAAGAGTCCATTAGCCGCGCCCGGCGGTTCGCGGACAGCCAGCGGCCGCGGAATATCGACGTCGAACTCGGCGACGGTGCCATCGTGAGCCAGAACTGGGTCCCGGTTGCCAGGGTTGGGCTTTATGTCCCGGGCGGCCTTGCCGTGTACCCCTCGTCGGTCATCATGAACGTCGTTCCCGCCCTTGCCGCGGGAGTAGCCTCCATCGCCCTGGCATCGCCCCCGCAGAAGGACTTCGGCGGTCTTCCCCACCCCACCATCCTCGCCGCCGCGGCCTTGCTCGGGATCAACGAGGTCTACGCCATCGGCGGGGCGCAGGCCATCGCGGCGTTTGCTTATGGCGTGGACGCCACAACGGCCGGGCCCACGCTGGAGCCCGTGGACGTTGTCACGGGACCCGGAAACATCTTCGTGGCCACCGCCAAGCGGCTGGTCAAGGGAGTCGTGGGCATCGACTCGGAAGCCGGCACCACCGAAATCGCGATCCTGGCGGACTCCACGGCCCAGCCGCGCTTGGTGGCCGCCGACCTCATCAGCCAGGCCGAGCACGATCCCAAAGCGGCCTCGGTCCTGATTACGGATTCGGAGGACCTCGCCGCTGCCGTGCAGATTGAGCTCAACACCCAGGCAGCAGCAACCAAGCACTCCGAACGGGTGCGTGAGGCGCTCTCCGGGCCCCAGTCCGGCGTGGTGCTGGTGGAGGATCTCGAACAGGGCGTCGCCGCGTGCGACGCGTATGCGGCCGAACACCTTGAGATCATGACGGCGAACGCGGCAGCCGTGGCAGCACGCATCCGGAACGCCGGTGCCATCTTCGTGGGGGACTACAGTCCCGTCAGCCTGGGGGATTATTGTGCCGGTTCCAACCATGTCCTGCCCACCAGCGGAACCGCGGCTTTCTCCTCCGGCCTGAACGTGACCACCTTCCTGCGCGCGATCCAGGTGATCAACTACACCGAGGGTGCCCTGCAGGAAGTCAGTGGGCACATCGTCAGCCTCGCCGGGGCAGAAGACCTCCCCGCCCATGGTCAGGCCGTGACAGCCCGCTTCGGCAAACCTGCCTGACGTTACCGCGGCCTGGCAGGGAAGCACTACATGTAGTAATTACAAGCTTGTTATTACGCAAGATGTAGTCGTAGACTGGTAGCTGGACACCGGCCAGCCGGTGGGCATTAAACTGACGCCGAGAGAGCGAGAGAGGGACGCCATGTACTGTCCGTTCTGCCGCAATCCGGATTCCCGTGTGGTGGACAGCCGCATGGCAGACGACGGATCCGCCATCCGGCGCCGCAGGCAGTGCCCAGAATGCGGCCGCCGGTTCACAACGGTGGAGACCACCAGTCTTTCGGTTATCAAGCGCTCAGGCGTCGGCGAACCCTTCAGCCGCAGCAAGGTGATCAACGGTGTTCGCAAGGCGTGCCAGGGCAGGCCCGTCAGCGAAGACGACCTCGCCCTTCTGGCACAGGAGGTCGAGGAACAGATCCGGGCCTCGGGGGCAGCCGAAATCGACGCCCACGAAGTAGGGCTTGTCATCCTTGGTCCGCTGCAGAAGCTGGACAAGGTGGCCTACCTTCGTTTTGCGAGCGTGTACCAGGCCTTCGAATCCCTTGAGGACTTTGAAACGGCCATCTCCCTGCTCCGCCACGAGTCGGAACAGGAAGCCAAAATCGCCGTGACTGAGACAGCCAAGGGCGCGCCGAGCTCCGAGAAGAGCTCCCTCTAGATTCCGGTGGTGGCAGCGGAGGGGAAGCCGCAGTCACCACCGGCACCCTGGCGTTCGAGCGCAGTGAACCGTTGGCCGCTACCTGCCGCCTGAGACCGGCAGCACGGCGCCGGTGATGTAGCCCGCCTCGTCCGACATCAGCCACATCACGGCCGCCGCCACCTCGTCCGGTTCCGCACCGCGGCCCATCGGAATAGTCGGATTCAGGCGTTCGACGCGATCGGGCATTCCTGCGGCCGCATGCAGCCCGGTATTGGTGCTCCCTGGGGCCACGCAGTTGACCCGGATCCCCCAAGAGGCCACCTCGGCGGCGAGTCCCGCCGTCAGGACGTCAACTGCACCCTTCGAGGCCGCGTAGTGGGCCCAGGTGCCGGGCGAGCCCGCCTTCGTGGCCGTCGATGAGATGTTCACGATAGACCCGCCGGTACCGGCACCGGCGGGCCCAAGCCTGCGGACGGCCTCTTGGCAGACATAGATCAGGCCGGTGACATTGACGTCCACCACCCGCCGGACGGTCTCAGCAGGCACGTTGGCGAGGTCGCCGATCAGGTTCCCCGTGATTCCTGCGTTGTTCACCACTGCCGTGAGCGGGCCGAGCCGGGCCGCGGCGTCGAACATCTCCCGGACGGCCACGGGATCGCTGACGTCCGCCTGCACGGCCGTTGCTGATCCACCGTCGTCGGTAATGGACCGGACCACTGAGCGGGCCCCGGAGCCGTCCGTCGAATAGTTAACCACGACGGCGTGCCCGGCACGGGCCGCGCGGCGGGCAATGGCCGCGCCGATGCCGCGGCTCGCGCCGGTGACGATCATAACGCCAGGAGCATCCCCGGCAGGCAGCCCCAAGGTTACTTGGAGAGCTTGTGCTTCAGTGCGATTTCGATGGCGGCGCCAACGATTCCCGCCTCGTTCTTCAGTTCCGCGGGCACGATCGGCGTGCGGAGCTTCATGTGGGGAAGGTATTCATCGGCCCGCTTGGAGATGCCGCCGCCCACGATGAACAGCTCTGGGGAGAAGAGGAACTCCACGTGGGAGAAATAGCGCTGCAGCAGCACGCTGTATTCCTCCCAGCTCAGGCCGTCCCGTTCACGGGCCACGGCGGATGCCTTGCTTTCGGCGTCAAAGCCGTCGATCTCGAGGTGCCCCAGCTCCGCGTTGGGGACCAGGCGGCCATCGAAAATGAAGGCGGAGCCGATTCCGGTGCCCAGCGTGATCACCAGGACGGTTCCCTCCACGCCCTTGCCGGCGCCGAAACGTGCTTCGGCGAGGCCGGCGGCGTCGGCGTCGTTGATGACCTCCACCGGGCGGCCAAGCCGTGCGGTGAGCAGCGCGTCGATGTCGGTGTTGAGCCAGCTCTTGTCCACGTTGGCTGCCGAATGGACCACGCCGTGCTGGATGATGCCGGGGAAAGTGACGCCAACAGGGGACCCGGCGGCCGGTGCGTCGGGCCGCGCCGAGAGCTCAGCCACTACCTGCGCCACGACTTCCGCCACGGCTTCCGGCGTGGCGGGCTGGGGCGTGGGAACGCGGAACCTCTCACCGAGGAGCTTGCCCTTCTTCAGGTCGACAATGCCGCCCTTGATTCCCGTGCCGCCGATGTCGATGCCGATCAGCGGGGCGTTCTTGTGCGACTTCTCGTCCTTCTTGGCCAATGTGATTCCGTTCGTGGCAGTGGGCGGGCAGGGGCGGTCGGCCCGGGGGCTGACCTCAAAACAGGGGTGGGTCAGGGCAGGGTGAGGATTTCGGCGCCGGACTCGGTCACCAGGAGCGTGTGTTCGAACTGGGCCGTCCGTTTGCGGTCACGGGTGACCACGGTCCAGTCGTCCGGCCACATGTCCCACTCCACGGTCCCGAGGGTCAGCATGGGCTCAATGGTGAAGACCATGCCGGCCTCGATCACGGTGCTGTAGGCGGGGGCGGCGTCGTAGTGCGGGATGATCAGGCCGGTGTGGAACGCTTCCCCCACGCCGTGGCCGGTAAAGTCCCGGACCACACCGTAGCCGAAACGCTTGGCATAGGACTGGATGGCGCGGCCGATCACGTTGATCTCGCGGCCCGGGGCCACAGCCTTGATGGCCCGGTTCAGCGACTCCTGCGTACGCTCGACGAGCAACCGCGATTCCTCATCCACCTCACCTACCAGGAACGTGTAGTTCGTGTCGCCGTGGACTCCGTTGATGAAGGCGGTGATGTCAATGTTGATGATGTCGCCGTCCTGGACCACGGTACTGTCCGGGATGCCATGGCAGATGACTTCATTCAGCGACGAGCACAGGGACTTGGGGAACCCCCGGTAGCCAAGCGTGGACGGGTAGGCCTTGTGGTCCAGCAGGAATTCATGCCCTACTTTGTCCAAGTGGTCGGTAGTTACTCCGGGCCTGATGTGCTTGCCAACCTCAACGATGGCCTGCGCGGCGATCCTGGACGCAATCCGGATCTTCTCCACGGTCTCGGCAGACTTGACCTCCGAGCCGGTGAACTTTGCCGGACCGGGCTTGCCGACGTACTCGGGGCGCGGGATCGACGCCGGTACGGGGAGCTGCGGGCTGACGGTTCCCGGGGTGAGGGTGCCGGTGGGTGCAGTCGAGGCTAGGGAAGGCATAGATTGATCATATAAGGCACCGCAGAAGGCCTAGTAACTGGAGGCCGCATCGGGCCCGCGTACGCGTTACGTTACGTGGGTCACGTGGGCGGCAGCCGCAGCCCGAACAATGCCGTCGGAACGAGGAGCACCATGACTGAGTACTGGTACAACGTAAACACCCACGAGGTGGAGGAAGACGCACTCTCGGACTGGAGCCAGCTGATCGGCCCCTACAAGACACGCGAAGAAGCCGAACACGCACTGGATAAAGTCAGGGCACGGAACGAGGCGTGGGAAAAGGGCGACGACGACGACTGACGCCCGCCTGCCCGGAGGGTTCGCGGCGCAGGCAGTTGGACTGGTCCGCTAAGGAAACCTAGAAGGAGTGCTCCGGGCCGGGGAACTGGCCCGAACGGACATCCTCGCCATAGGCCTTCGCGGCATCGCTGAGTGTGCTGCGGAGATCTGCGTACTGTTTGACGAACTTGGCCATTTTTCCACCACGGAGACCGGCCATATCCTGCCACACCAGCACCTGGCCCGTTGTCTCCTTGCCCGCGCCAATGCCAACAGTGGGGACGCTGACCGCAGCGTCGACAGCGGCGGCCGTACCGGCGGGAACCATTTCCATCAGGATGCTGAACGCACCAGCCTCGGCCAGCGCCACGGCGTCGTCAATCAGCCGCCGGGCGTCGTCGCCGCGGCCCTGTACCCGATAACCGCCCAACGCGTGTTCGCTCTGCGGCGTAAAACCAATGTGGGCCATCACGGGGATCCCGGCCTGGACCATGGCCCGCACCGTCTCTGCGTAAAATGCACCGCCCTCGATTTTCACTGCGTGGGCCAGCCCTTCCTTGAGGAACCTGACACCGGTGGCCACCGCCTGCTGCGGGGACACCTCGTAACTGCCAAACGGGAGGTCTGCCACCACCAGCGCACGTTTGGCGGACCGCGCCACAGCCCGGCATAGCGGAAGGAGTTCCTCGACTGTGACGGGCAGGCTGGTCTCATTACCAAACACGTTGTTGGACGCGGAGTCACCCACCAGCAGCACTTCGATCCCGGCCTGGTCGAAAATCTCCGCCGTGTACTGTTCGTAGGCGGTCAGCATTGCGAAGCGGGTTCCGTCCCGCTTTGCTTGCTGGAGGTGGTGGATGCGGACCTTCGCAGCAGGCTTGGGAGCGGCGTCCGACGACGGCGACGAGGCCGTCGAGGGCCCGTTTCCGTACGGTGCGGGTACTTCAGCGGACGCGCGTGAGTCAGAGCTATTGCTTGAGGCCATGGCAAGAGCGTAGTGCGGGACCCGCCGCCGTAGCTACCGGCCAAGAGCGCCGGGCGGGTGATTCGCGTCATATTGGGCCGCCCTTCGGAGCCGCCAGCAGCGGACGCAACCGGCGCTCCTGCCCGTGCAGCAGTGTTAACGCTGTGTTACGCGGGGGCAGGCTCCCGCATTGGCGCCAATTGCTTAGTAAAGTGTTTGTGAACTGCTGCCGGCTTCCTGAACTGCGGACCCGGGGCATGGACGTTGACCGGAGAAGAGGCCATCATGGACCGCCAGCAAGAGTTTGTCCTGCGCACTATCGAAGAGCGCGACGTACGGTTTGTACGCCTGTGGTTCACCGACGTCGTGGGTTCACTCAAATCGGTGGCACTTGCCCCCGCCGAGGTTGAAGGCGCCTTTGAGGAGGGCCTCGGCTTTGATGGTTCGGCCATTGAGGGCCTTGCCCGCGTGTTCGAATCCGACATGCTGGCCCAGCCGGACCCTTCCACATTCCAGATCCTGCCTTGGCGCGGTGAGACAGAACAGACATCCAGGATGTTTTGCGACATCCTCACTCCGGACGGTGAGCCGTCCGCCGCGGACCCCCGCAACGTCCTCAAGCGCACGCTGGCCAAGGCTGCGGACATGGGCTTCACCTGCTACACCCACCCGGAGATCGAGTTCTACCTCCTCAAGTCCCAGGAACCCGGCCCTGACGGCTCGCCGGTACCCGTTGACGAAGGAGGCTATTTCGACCACGTTCCGGGCGGCGTGGCGCAGGACTTCCGGCGTACTGCCGTGACCATGCTTGAATCCGTGGGCATCTCCGTGGAGTTCAGCCACCACGAGGCCGGTCCAGGCCAGAACGAAATCGACCTCCGGTACGCGGATGCGCTGCAGACGGCGGACAACATCATGACGTTCCGCACCGTCATCAAGGAGGTAGCTCTCCAGCAGGGCACCTACGCCACGTTTATGCCCAAGCCCTTCACGGCCCACCCCGGTTCCGGCATGCACACCCACTTCTCGCTGTTCGAGGGCGACACCAACGCATTCTATGAAGCGGGCGCTGAATTCCAGCTGTCCAAGACGGCGCGCCAGTTCATCGCCGGCGTCCTCAAGCACGCCCCCGAGTTCACGGCGGTGACCAACCAGTTCGTCAACTCCTACAAGCGGCTCTGGGGCGGCGGAGAAGCGCCGAGCTACCTCAGCTGGGGCCACAACAACCGTTCGGCCCTGGTCCGGGTTCCGCTGTACAAGCCCGGCAAGGGCCAGTCCGCCCGCATCGAATACCGGGGCATCGACTCTGCGGCCAACCCCTACCTCGCCTACGCGGTCCTCCTGGGTGCCGGCCTGAAGGGAATCGAAGAGGGTTACGACCTGCCCGCGGCTGCCGAGGATGATGTCTGGTCACTGAGCTCTGCCGAACGCCGTGCCATGGGCCACGACCCCCTGCCCGCCAGCCTGCACGACGCCATCCGCTCTATGGAAGAGTCCGAACTGATGCCGCAGATCCTCGGTGAACAGGTCTTTGAACACTTCCTGCGGAACAAGCGCGCGGAGTGGCAGGACTACCGGCTCCAGGTGACGCCCTACGAACTGCAGCGCAACCTCGGCATCCTCTAGGCCGGCGCGGTGAGCCTTGCCCGCCGCCTGATCTCGGCCGGCTTCAGTGACCTGGAGAAGGGCGAGCGGTTCCTCGCTGCCCGCGAACTTGAGGGCCTGGACCAGGACAAGCTGTTCGCCGGCCTGCAGCTGGCAGCGAACCCTGACACCGCCCTGCAGTCCCTGGTCCGCCTGATTGAGAAGCATCCCGACCTCCGGGTGCTGGCCGCGGCCGATCCTGAGACCAGCGAACCGCTGTATCGGGTTCTGGGTGCCTCCGAGGCCCTTGGCGAGTTCCTCATCCGGCATCCGGAGCATCTTGATGCCTTTGAAGTCAGGGCAAGTCCGGAACCGTTGCAGGCGGATCCTGGCCAGCTCCGGGCAGCCCTGCTGAAGTCCGTCCGGGCAGATCCGAAGTCGGCGAGGCCGGTTGCGGCGCTGACGGGAACTGAAGCCTACGTGTCCCTGCGCACTGCCTACCGCCGTGGGGTGGTGGATCTTGCCGTGAAAGACCTGTGCGCTGCGGACCCCCTGGACTTCATGCCTGCTGTCGGGGCTGAACTGGCTGACCTTGCCGGTGCCGCCATCGAGGCTGCCTTGGCCGTATCCCGGGCCGAGGCAGCCGAGCAGTTTGGCGCCGAGGACGTCGCTGACGTCGGTTTGGCCGTCATCGGAATGGGCAAATGCGGCGCGCGCGAGCTTAACTACATTTCCGACGTCGACGTCATCTACGTGATCGATGCCCCCGGCCTCGACGACGCGCGGGCCAACACCATCGGCACTGCCCTTGCCAGCGGAATCTCACGGGCCATTTCCTCGATCGCCCGGGAGCCGGGGTTGTGGGAAGTGGACGCCAACCTGCGGCCGGAAGGCAAGTCCGGGCCCCTGGTGCGGACGCTGCCTTCGCATGAAAGCTACTACGCCCGCTGGGCGGAAAGCTGGGAGTTCCAGGCGCTCCTGAAGGCCCGCACCATTGCCGGCGACGCGGACCTCGGACGGCGCTACGAGAAGGCCATCGAACCGCTGATCTGGAATTCCGCTGGACGGGATGGATTTGTGGAGTCCGTGCAGGCCATGCGCCGCCGGGTCACCGAGCACATTCCCGCCGCCGAGGAACAACGGCAGATCAAGCTGGGGCGCGGCGGCCTCCGTGATGTCGAGTTCACCGTTCAACTCCTTCAGCTGGTCCACGGCAAGTCCGACGAATCACTCAGGTGCCGGGACACCACCTCAGCCATTGCGGCACTCTCGGCCGGAGGATACATCGGCCGCTCCGACGCCGCCGGATTCGACCACGCCTACCGCTACCTTCGCCTCCTGGAACACCGGATCCAGCTGTTCCAGCTCCGGCGGACCCACCTCATGCCGGTCAGCGAGGCAGCGCTGCGGGCGCTGGCCAAGGCCGTGCTGGGCCCGTTTTCCAACGAACGGCCGCATCCCGACGCGCTGCTTTCCGCCTGGCAGAAGACCAAACGTTCTGTACGTGAGCTCCACGAACGCATCTTCTACCGGCCCCTGCTCAACACCGCGGCCAAGCTCAGCAGCGAGGATGCCAGGCTCACACCAGAAGCCGCCCAGGGCCGGCTTGCCGCGCTGGGCTATGGCGACCCGAAGGGCGCCATGCGGCATATCGAGGCGCTCACCGCCGGGGTGAGCAGGCGGGCCGCCCTGCAGCGGCAGCTGCTGCCCATCCTGCTGGACTGGCTGGCCGAAGGCGTGGATCCCGACGCCGGCCTGCTCGCCTTCCGCCGGGTCAGCGAGACCCTGGGCACCACGCACTGGTATCTCGGCATGCTGCGCGACTCCACGGCTGCGGCCGAGCGGCTGTGTCACGTCCTGTCCAACTCGCGGCTGATCGCCGACCTGCTGGAGGTCTCGCCCGAATCTGTGGCGTGGCTGGGTCACGACAAGGACCTTGCGCCGCTGAGCTTCGAGGCCCAGTGGCAGGAAATCACCTCCAAGATGTCGCGGCATGCGGACCCTGAAAACGCCATGCGGCTCATACGCCTGATCCGGCGCCGGGAGATCCTCAGGATCGCCATCGCCGACTCCGCCGGGCTGCTGGGCCAGGAGCAGGTGGGCGCCGCGCTGGCGGACACTGACCGGGCGGCTGTGCTCGGGGCCCTGCGTGTGGCCGAGGCCATCGTCTCCGCGAAGTCCCCGCTCAAGACCGCTGTGCTGATAGTGGCGATGGGGCGGCAGGGCGGCCGCGAGATCGGCTACGGCTCCGACGCCGACGTGATGTACGTCCACCGGGCGTTGCCCGGCTACACGGAGGAGGAAGCCCAGGAACAGGCGGCCCGGATTGTTTCCAAGGTCTCCAGCCTGCTCACCCAGCCGCTGAAGCCCGCCATCATGGCCGAGCGCGTCCTGCAGGTCGACGCAGACCTCCGGCCGGAGGGGAAAAGCGGCGCGATGGTCCGTTCGCTGGATTCCTTCGCCGAGTATTACCGCCGATGGTCCCTCATCTGGGAAGCGCAGGCCCTGCTTCGTGCCCGGCCGATGGCAGGCGATGACGAGCTCGCCAAGGACTTCCTGGAACTGATCGACCCCATCCGGTACCCGGAATCGATCTCCGAGCAGGACGTCCGGGAAATCCGGCGCGTCAAGGCGCGGGTCGAATCGGAGCGGTTGCCCCGCGGGGCCGATCCCGCCCGCCACCTGAAACTGGGCCGCGGTGGCCTCAGCGACGTCGAGTGGCTGGTCCAGCTGATCCAGCTCCAGCACGCGGGCAAGCATCCGGAACTGCGGACCACCTCAACAGTTGAGGCCCTGCACGCCTCTGCCGCACTGGGCCTCCTGGAGAAAAGCGATGCCGAGCTGCTGGCCGCCGCCTGGCGCCTTGCCAGCCGGATCCGGTCCGCCAACGTCATCTGGAGCGGCCGGGCATCGGACCTGCTGCCGTCCTCCCGGCGCGACCTGGAAGCGGTGGCCCGCTGGTGCGGGTACGAGCCCGGCCAGGCAGGCACGCTTGAGGAGGATTACCTTCGCCTCAGCCGGCGTGCCCGGGCGGTCTTCGAGAAGGTCTTCTACGGCCATTAGCGGTAGTGCTACGTTGGGGCCCATGGCTAAGCAAATCTACGTGAATCTGCCCGTGAAGGATTTGAGGAGGTCGGTCGAATTCTTCACCGCCCTTGGCTTTTCCTTCAACCCGGACTACACCGATGAAAATGCCACCTGCATGATCATCAACGAGAACGCCTTTGTGATGCTCCTTGTTGAGGGCTTTTTCAAAACCTTCACCGCCAAGGACATCACCGATGCCACCAGATCCACCGAGGCCATCATGGCGTTCTCGGTAGACAGCAAGGAAGCCGTGGACGAAACCGTCCGCAAGGCCATCGCTGCCGGCGGCACCCCCTCGCAGGAAATGCAGGACTACGGCTTTATGTACAACCACAGCTTCCAAGATCCTGACGGGCACCTCTGGGAGGTTATGTGGATGGACCCCGCGGGCCCGCCGGCGGAGGGCGCACCGGCGGGGGACACCGAAACGCCAGGCACCTGAACGGCGAAGCGCAGTCAGTCTGGCTCATTGCCCTCGACGACCTGGGGCCGGATGCGTGCGCAATCCAGCTCGGCGCGGTGGCCCTGCTGGAACTGGCACCGGGGCAGCTTGATTTCGTGGGCGATCCGCTGCGGATGGCACTGGCCGGCCTCGCGGAGCAGTCCAGGCGGCCTTATGTCATCGAGGCCGGCGGGGAGGCGGTTGGCGTGCTGACCCTCCAGGCAGGGGCTGCCCGCCTCGCAGGGTGGCCTGACGACCACTCCGCGTGGCTCCTGAGGGGCTTCCTGATAGACAGGCGGCACCAAGGCTTGGGCCTCGGCCGGCTCGCTGCGGCAGCGGCTGTGGAAGCCGCTGCGAAACTCACGGCGAGACAGGGAAGCGGCGAGGCCGGCGTCGTGCTTTCCGTCAACGAGCGCAATCCGGCGGGGCTGGCCGCGTACCTCAACGCCGGGTTCGTGGACCACGGACAGTACTTGGGCGGAGGGTCCGGGCCGCAGCGGACGATGTTCCGCAGTTTCAGCCAGCAGTCGCCCGGCGGTTTGCCATTGCTTCAGGCCCCACATTGACAGATCATGTGGATTGGCGGTGTTCTTCAAACCTTGTTGGGGGGAAGGCTTGAAAAGTCTTCGTCTCGGGGAGCACATGCCAGGGGGCTGGCTCCCGGTCTCAGCACGTCTGGAGTCAGCCTCCACCTTCGGGCCACAAAAGAGTCCGCCCGGGCCGCCAGCGCAATGCTGGCC
>NZ_JBHJZH010000018.1:0-94197 GCF_042270935.1 Pseudarthrobacter sp. NPDC055928 | reverse complement strand
TGGCGGCCGATCTCCAGCGGCGCCCCGTTCCGGGGGTCGGTCAACACGCGATGGAACGAGCCGGCGCCGTCGGCGACCAGGCTCCGGGCCATCGACGCCGGGATTGGCCCGTATCCGTCGAGGGTGGCTGGTTCGTCCGTGAGGCCCATCAGGGCTAACACCGGCACGGTCACGAGGACCTGCGCCGCCGGCGACGGGACCCGGCCCGCCATCAAGTCGTTGCCCGGCGAGACGTCGCTGCCCGCCACGGATTCGTTGCCCGCCGCGGTCCCGTTGGTTTCGACACGGCCCGCCAGGACGCCGTTGCCCGTCATGGTCCCGGTGGCCAGGACGCTTCCAGCGCCGCCATGGCTGTCCGGGGAACTACCAACGGTAAGGTCGGGGCCCGCGGGGCAGCCTGCCGAGACGTCGCGGTCCGGGGCACGGGTGCCTGCGGCGGCTTCACGGGCCGGGGTACTGCCTGCCGTGGTGGTGTAGCCGCTGTTGCCGGCCTCGACATCATTGCGGCCCCCGGCCGGGCTGGCCGTGGTGCCGGTGAAGCCTGCGCTCAGGAGCAGTTTGGCGGCGATGTCGGCGCGGAGCTGGGTCATGGTGCGGGTCTCGGCCGGGCCCTGGAGGGTGCGGGCGGTGGCGGTGATGCCGTTCCAGATCCCGGCCGCCCGGTCCGCGGGCAGGTAAGCCGAAAGCCAGGCCATGCCGTCCCGGTCCGGGACGTACTCCAACCGCCGGTCCAACACACTCCTGGCATGGCGCTTTTCGATACTGACCGGGTGGTGCCGTTCGCGCCAGATCCTCGCCTTGTGCCGGAACCGGGACGGGACCAGCTCACCGGCCGGGCACTCCCGCACCCGGTCAGGAACGTCCGGGCCCAGGAAACGGGCCTCCAACGCCGCCGCCCCGGCCGCATCCAGCCCTGTAGTTTCATCGACCATAACCCGCGCGTGCTGCCACGACACGTCCCCGGACTGCAGCGCAGCCAGCGTCAGCGGCAAGGCAGTGGTCAGCTCATGGGCCTGCGCCAACAGCGCAGAGGCCGAGCGTTCACTCACCGTCAGCGCACACGCGACCTCGGACACCACACCCATCTCCTGGGCCGTGTGCTCCCCAGGGCTCCTGACCGGGCCGTCCAGGGCCGCCGCCTTCCCCGCGTACGCGGCGGCCAGGCGCACCCTGAACGCCGCCACCATCGCGTCCACCCGGACCGAACCGCCCAGCCCGTCCAAGCAAGCATCCGCCTGCCCCCGCAAAGGATCACCACCCCCGGAACCCATCCCGGAACCCGTCCCGGAATCCATCTGGGAACCGTCCCGGAACCGCGGCCGCCCAGCCCCCGGCGCACAAAGGCAGCAAACTCCGCCGCAGCAGCCTCAAAGGCCTCCACCGCCTCCTCAACACCCGGGATCCCCATACCCCCATCATCCAGCGACCCGCCAACAAAAACAGCCCAGCAAATTCCCTCTGTGGATAACCTCAGGACCCTCTCAGAATTGCCTTTGGGCGTTTTCGTCCCCAGGTGCAGGGCCGCAAGTTGAAGGCCTCCGGCCGAGGCTGCCGTGAAAACCGGACTCGAGAGCGAACTTTTCTCCGTCGGCGGTGTCATCCCCATGATCCGTGCCGGACCATCGCTGCGGCCACTAAGGACACTGAATGAGTTAGCGCTCCCAACCGGTCTTCTCGGAAGCCGCTGCTGCCCGTATCGTGGTGGGCGTCCCCGGCAGAATGAGCGGCAGGGGAGAAAATCATCAGCACAGGGCTCCCCACAGAACGGATCCACCCATGCGTGAACTGAATTTCATCAGCACCGGCAAGCTGGAGTGGATTGAACGCATCGACCCGAGGCTGATCACAGGAGATGATGCGATCGTGCGCCCGATTGTTGTGGGCCGATGCGACGGTGACACTCTGCCGATCCACCACCGTGTCTCGCGGGGGTTGCAGGCCGGTTTGAAGGCAGGGGTGATCGACCCCGTCGTCGGAAACATCTGTGGGCCGGTGCCCTTCCAAGGACCGTTCGCGATTGGGCACGAAGCGATCGCGGAGGTGGTCGAGACCGGGCCGTACGTAAGGAATCTCAATGTGGGCGACAAAGTGGTTGTGCCATGGTCCGTTTCTTGCGGACGGTGTGGGATGTGCAAGCGGGGCCTGACCTCCAAATGCACCGTTGCCCGGGACGGACGCGCCATCGCTGCTTACGGGTTCGGCCCGGCCTGCGGGCCCTACGGCGGGATGGTGGCAGACCTGATCCGGGTGCCGTTTGCAGAGCACATGCTCGTCCCCCTGCCCGACGGGCTCGACCCACTGCGCGTCGCGGCCGCCAGCGACAACCTCGCGGATGGATGGCGGACCGTGGTGCCGCAGCTCCGGGCCAGGCCTGGTGCGAAAGTCTTGGTCCTTGGCGGCGGGGGCAAGTCCATCGGTCTATACGCCGCCGGCCTCGCCGTCGCACACGGCGCCTCGAAGGTCGATTATGTGGACACCAGTCACCGTCGCCTTGATGCTGCCCATTCCCTCGGAGCCGATGCCCACCAGCGCACCGGGAAGTCTGCCAGTCCAAGGGCCGGGTACGACATTGTGGTCGAGGCTTCCAGCACTGCTTCCGGGGTCCGCAAGGCCATCCGCGCCACGGCCCCAGGAGGGATCTGCACGGCCATTGGCTACTATCCGGGCACCAATACCGGAATCCCTCTGATGCACATGTACGCCAACGACATCACCTTGCATCTGGGTGTTTCCCATCCCCGCGCGGTCCTGCCCGAACTCCTGGACTGGGTCCATGCCAACAACTTCCCCGCGGAGAAGGTCACGAGCCACCTCGCGGACTTCGACGACGCTCCCAGCGCGTACGCCGAACATGCCACCAAGCTTGTGCTCCACCGCCCGGCCCTCATTCAGGCCTGAACGGGCATGGGCAAAGTGGCTAGGGTTCCCGCAGCTGATGCTGGCAGCCCACCTCATAGGCTTCGCGGAGCCAGCCGGCGAGCTCGTCGTCGACAGCGGCGCGATTGGTGACGCGGACGGTGTAGATGTGCGTGTACGGCGTTAGCGTTTCAACTTTCCGGAACCGGGGAGACTCGATCCTGCGGGTGAGCCAGAAGTCCACATCGAGCCATCTCTTCGCCGGCTTGGCTCCGGCAAAGCGCACTCGGACCATAAAGGCCATGCGGTCCCGGTAGGGGACAAGCGTCACAGGTCCCATCGCTTCCACAGTTTGGCGGACCAGATCGAACAGTTGCCGGATTTCGGGCGGCTTCCCGCGGTATGGTTCGTCCAGTGAGTGCACGGCGCAGGAATGGTTCATGTTCCGAGTGACAAATGACTGACCGCAGTCCGGGCATGTCCACAAAGGCAGGTCGCTTTGGCGGCCCGGCGGGAGAACCGCCCCGCCGACGAGCTGCGCCACGACCTGGTCAACCCTTCGCTTCCGTGATCCCTGGGATCGGCCGTCTTCGATGAAGCGGGCCAGCTCCCGCCGATACGCCACCGGCAGCTGGCTCCAACGGTCCGCGACGCCTTGTTGATCGTGGAGCGCGGAGGCCAGTTCGCCGGGCGGGAGGACCTGCTGGGCAGTTTGCGGCTGGAGATCGACGGACACCACGTCGCCGGCCCTCACGCCAGTTGCCGCCCGAAGACCACCGGGAAGATACAGCACGTGCCCCCTGCCCTTGACGGGCATCAGGGTGGCGTTGAAGCCGGTGCCGTTGAGCTGACCGGCAATCCTGATCCGGCCATTCTCCGCAAAGGGCAACAAACCGCTCTCGGCCGGATCGGGTACATCGAGGCAGGGGTTGCGTCCCTGCAGCCGAACGAGAGCGCTGAAGTGGACCATGCGGCCATTATTTCTCCGCGCCCACAGCCCGGCAAGGGTCCGGAAAGGGCCCTTGAGACGCCTAATGCGACTCCGCCGTGGCGAGCCGATTAAGTGCCAGGGCACTAACCAGGAGGCCGAAGTCGCGCAAGGCAATATCAAAGAAACTGCCCAGCAGCAGGAGGTTGACGATGATTCCCAGCAACCAGGCTGCCACGAGCAGGGACCCGAAGCGCGGTCGGACCGCCACCACGAGGCCGGCGATGATCTCCACCACTCCAACGGCATACATGATGGTCTGCGCCGGAAGGGGCACCACGGTGGTCGCCACGGGGGCCAGATAGATGGTCCAGTCGGCAAGAAGGTTCGTGAACTTGTCCAGCCCGAAAAGGATGGGGGCAACGGTAAAGACGGTGCGAAGCAGGAGGAACGCCTGATGCCCCGGTTCAGCGACCAGGCTCCGGCCGTTCGTCCGCTCCGCAGCAGTGGATTTCATGATGACTCCTTCTAAAAGTAGGTAATGCTATTTTAGAAGTGAAGCTATGATTAATCAACTGTGGTTGTTTTTAGAAGGAGGTTCCCTCATGCGCAGACTTCCGTGGGCCGGCCGGCTGGCCGCCGTCGCATCGTTGGGGGATGAAAAGCGCCGCCAGCTGTTCGAGTTTGTCTCAGCGTCGGACGGTGCCGTTGGCCGCGACGAAGCGGCAGCGGCCGTGGACTTACCGCGAAGCACCGCGTCCTTCCACCTGGACCGGCTGGTGAAGGACGGCCTGTTGGCCGTGGAGTTCCACAAACCGGCGGGAAAGACCGGCCCGGGGTCGGGACGGCCAGCCAAGATGTACAGGACCGCCGAGCCTGAGATCGGGGCCTTCGTTCCGGACCGGAACTACGATCTCGCCGGCGAGCTGCTCGCTGCAGCCATTGAGCATTCGTCGTCCGGCGGGACACCTGTCCGGGAAGCGCTCCTTGTCACTTCACGTGAAGCCGGCCGCACCGCGGCTGCGGGAAACGGGACACTGAAGGGCTTCCTCACGGCCGAGGGCTACCAGCCTGAACCGGATGGCGCCGGCGGCCTGACGCTGCTGAATTGCCCTTTCCATCGGCTGGCGGACAGGCATCCGGACACGGTTTGCGCGATGAACGGCGCATTCCTCCGCGGTGCGGCGTCCGGATGCGGTGATTCCGAGGACAGGGTGCTGGGGAACAGCACTCCCGGGCAGTGCTGCGCAAGAATCGCCCCGCCAGGAGCGAACGACGCCGGATCCGCTGACCTCAGTCAACTGCCGGCAGGAACCTCCCGTTCCTGACCCGCGATTCACCGAACGCCACGGTCATGGGCGGGATCCCCACCGGTCCGCGGGACCGTGACTTCGGCCTGCCCACCGCCACGTGCGGCACCCAGTGCGGGTATCTGAACCCCAGTGCGGGCGAACTGAGGATGAAGTCGTCCACGTTGTCCACGAGCAGGCCGTCGAGCAGCACCCGCAGTCCCTCCACCAGCGACACCTGGAAATCATGCACCTGTTGCGGCACATCCACTTCCAGTCCGGCGATGCGACCTCCGCCCAGCACAATGAGCCGGTCTGACGTTCCGGAGAAGGCGCCGAGCACCGGCAGGGACCGCAGCCAACGTACCGTTTCCCGGGCTGCAGCGTCGGCGCTGGTGATGCCTTTGGTCCACTCGGTGACATCTCGGGAGAAGTCCTCCAGGATGCCGATGTGCAGCAGCGTCATGTGCAGTCCCCCCACCCGGCGCAGGCTATCGACGCGCTGGGCAAGGCCCTCATAGTCTGCCGGCCCCGATCCCACACCCAGCACAGGTACCTCCACCGTGATGCGCGGAATTGGCTGCATCCGGACCCCCTCACGCCAGCGCTGACTGTTCGGCTTGGTTGCAATTATCCACCGGTCCATGAATCGCCCGGCGGTGCCCTTGCCGTTCCGCCCGCCAGGGTGTCGAATCAAGTAACACGTTCAGCCCGGGTGGCATGGCAAAGACGCCAGGAGGTTCCAATGTCGGTGAAAGGTACCAAGGACGCAGCGAGGACGGCTGGCCGCGGCGGACCGGAGGCACGCCGGTCCGATGCCTCGGCCGGCATCCCCGCCCAGGACCCTGCGCAGGTCCGGAATGTGGCGCTGGTGGGCCACTCCGGAGCGGGCAAGACCATGCTCATTGAAGCGCTGCTTGCCGCGAACGGCATGATTACCCGCAAGGGCAGTATCGCGGACGGCACAACGGTCAGCGACTCGGATCCTTCTGCCGTCCATCAGCAGCGCTCGGTCACGCTGTCAGTAGTTCCGCTGTTGCTTGGCGACACCAAAGTGAACCTCCTGGACACGCCCGGATATCCGGACTTCATCGGGGAGCTCCGGGCAGGGCTGCGGGCTGCGGACGCCGTCCTTTTTGTGGTGTCGGCCGTTGACGGCATCGACGCGACCACCACGGCCCTGTGGGGTGAGTGCGAACACTTGGGGATGCCCCGCGCCGTGGCCATCACCCGTCTGGACCATCCCCGCGCCGATTACGACGGCGTCCTGGCCGCCTGCCGTGCGGCGTTCGGGGATTCAGTGCTGCCGCTCTATGTCCCGGTCCGGACCGGCGGTGAAGTCACCGGCCTCCTCGGCCTGTTGTCGGGGACTGTCTCTGAATACGGGACGGGGGAGGTTCGCCCCACCGGGCGCCCCGGCAGTGCCCGGGAGCTGGAGGAAGCAGAATCTGCCCGGGCGGAACTCATTGAAGGGATCATCGCCGAAAGCGAAGACGAGACGCTGATGGACCGCTATTTGGGCGGTGAGGACATCGATACCGCTGTGCTGGTCGAGGACCTGGAAACCGCCGTCGCCCACGGTTCCTTCTTCCCGGTTCTCTCCACATCGGCCGTGACAGGGGTGGGCGCGGCCGAACTGCTGGAGGTCCTGACACAGGCGTTTCCATCACCGCTGGAGCGTTCCCTGCCTGACGTGACCGATCTGGCCGGAACCCCGCTGGGTGCCTTGGCGTGCGACCCTGCCGGGCCGCTGGCCGCGGAGGTTGTCAGGACCAGCATTGATCCGTTCCTGGGCCGCGTGTGTCTGGTCAGGGTGTTCTCCGGGGAGCTGCGGGCGGATACCCCGGTGCATGTGGCTGGCCACGGCCTGGCGGACCGGGGCCACCAGGACCATGACACAGACGAACGCGTCACCCACCTGTATTCCCCGTTGGGAGCCAACCTGCGTCCTGTGTCCAGCTGCATTGCCGGGGACATCTGTGCTGTGGCCAAGCTCGGCAGCGCCGAGACCGGGGATACGATTTCCGGCCGCGAGCAGCCCCTGCTCCTGGCCACTTGGGAGATCCCCGAGCCCCTGATGCCCGTGGCCATCGAGGCTGACTCCCACAGCGACGAAGACGTACTGGCCCGCAGCCTTGGAAAGGTGGCAGCGGGGGACCCTACCCTGAGGGTGGAACGAAACGCCGAAACCCACCAGCAGATCCTGTGGTGCATGGGAGAAGCCCATGCCGAGGTGGTGCTCGACAGGCTGCGCGACCAGGGCGTGAAACTGCACACCGTCAGCGTCGTGACGCCCCTCCGGGAAACCTTCGCCGCTCCTGCTGCCGGCCACGGCCGGCACGTAAAACAGTCCGGCGGCCACGGGCAGTACGCGATTTGCGACATTGAAGTCGAACCCCTCAGCCGGGGTGGTGGCTTCGAATTCGTAGACCGGACTGTGGGTGGAGTGATCCCGGGAACGTTCATCTCGTCCGTCGAGAAAGGTGTCCGGTCGCAGATGCAGAAAGGTGTCTCCGCTGGTTTCCCGGTAGTGGACCTGCGCGTAACCCTGGTGGGCGGAAAAGCTCACAGCGTGGACTCCTCGGACGCCGCCTTCCAGGCAGCCGGCGCCCTGGCGCTGCGGGAAGCCGCGGCAGCGGGGCGTATCCAGTTGCTGGAACCAGTTTCTTCGGTTGTCATCAGCGTCTCGGATGAGCATGTGGGAGCGGTGATGAGTGATCTTTCCGCCCGCCGCGGCCGCCTGACCGGGACAACGTCCTCCGGCTCGGATCTGACCGAAATCAGTGCTGAGGTCCCCGACCAGGAACTCCTGAAGTACGCCGTGGAATTGCGGGCCCTTACTGCCGGCACAGGACGGTTCCGGCGCCGGTACCTGAGGCACGACCCTGTGCCCGGCAACACGGTTCCTGTCGCCTGAACGGCAGGGCCGCGGGCTGGCGCGTTACCAGGGCGCGGGCTTTCGATCCACCGTTGAATGTCGAACTGCCGCGGAGTAGGCTAACGCCCACCTCAACCCGCACCACCCTCACCAGGGAGCGACTATGCCAGGTTTACGACGTCGACTTGCTGCCTCTACGGCGGTTTTGGCTTTGAGCGTTATGGGCGGGGCGGTGATGAATCCAGCCTCCGCCGATCCTCGCGAGACGACGAAGGAGGCGGTTGCCACCGGGTACGGCGGGGCGGTGAGCACCGTTGACCCGGAGGCATCGGCTACGGCCATTGAGGTCCTGCGGAACGGCGGTAATGCCGTGGACGCCGCTGTTGCCGCCGCCGCTACGTTGGGCGTCACAGAGCCTTATAGTGCCGGGATTGGCGGGGGCGGCTACTTTGTGTTCTACGACGCGAAGACCGGCAAGGTGGGCACTATCGACGGCCGTGAAACCGCCCCGGCAACCATGCCGCCAACGGCGTTCGTGAACCCGGCGACAGGGACCTTCTACACGTTTGCGGAGCTCGTCTCCAGCGGCGTCTCGGTTGGTGTACCGGGCACGCCGGCCACATGGGAACGCGCCTTGGAACGATGGGGCACGCTGGACCTCGATGAGGCCCTCGAGCCTGCCATCAAGGTGGCCAACCGCGGGTTTGTGGTGGACGAAACGTTCCGCCAGCAGACCCTTGACAACAAAGTCCGTTTCTCCGCTTTCACGCCCACCAGTGAGCTTTTCCTTCCCGGTGGCGACGCCCCCGCCGTCGGCAGTGTCTTCCACAACCAGGACCTCGCGAAGACCTACCGGCTCCTCGCGAAGGAGGGGACGGATGCCTTCTACGGCGGCCCGCTCGCGGCGGAGATCGCCGCCACGGTGCAGGATCCGCCGAAGGATCCCACCTGGGTGGCTCCTGCCCCCGTGCCACCTGCGACGACGCCTGTCTCCATTCCCGCTGTGCCCGGATACCTCACGACGGCGGATTTGGCTGCGTACCGGACGATTGACCAGGAGCCCACGCACGTCAACTACCGCGGCTACGACGTCTACGGCATGGCGCCGTCCAGCAGCGGCGGTACAACAGTCGGCGAGGCACTGAACATCCTTGAGCCGTTCGACCTCGCCGGAATGTCCGACGCCGGTGCCCTGCACCACTACCTCGAGGCGAGTGCGCTTGCCTTCGCGGACCGTGGCGCCTACGTGGGTGACCCCGCGTTCTTCGACGTCCCCACCGAGGTACTGACGGACCCGGTATTCGGCAAGGAACGGTCCTGCCAGATCGATCCGGACACTGCGGCCATCAAACCGGTACCGGCCGGGAACGTGACATCCTACGACGGCGTATGCCCGGTTCCACCCGCTGCGGCCGCTGATGAAACGGACACCGAAAACATCTCAACCACCAACCTGACCGTGGCTGACAAGTGGGGCAACGTCGTGGAATACACCCTCACCATCGAGCAGACCGGCGGCTCGGGCATTGTGGTGCCCGGCCGCGGATTCCTGCTCAACAACGAGCTGACCGACTTCTCCTATACCTCCACAAATCCGGACGACCCGAACCGGATTGAACCCGGGAAGCGTCCGCGCTCGTCAATGTCGCCCACCATCATCCTTCACGAAGGAGAACCGTTCCTGGCGCTCGGTTCGCCCGGCGGCTCGACCATCATCACCACGGTTCTGCAAACCATCCTTAACCGGGTGGATCTGGGCATGGGCATTTTCGACGCGCTCGCCGCGCCCCGTGCAGCCCAGCGCAACACGGTGAACGTCACGGCCGAGCCGGACTTCATCACGCTCTATGGATCCCAGCTGGCACCGTACGGGCACAACCTGGTACCCGCAGGGGACGCCTTCACGTCCGCTGCAGAGATCGGCGCCGCAACAGCCATTGAATTTGGCCCGGGCGGGAGCATGACCGCAGTGGCCGAGCCCCTCAGGCGCGGGGGTGGTTCAGCGATGGTGGTCCGGCCGGCCAAGTGAGCGGTGGAAAGGATGGTTCCGTAACGCCGGTGTAACGCCGCCTGTCCATACTGGGTGCTCGTGGGGGGATGACAGATTCAGCCGCACGGGCGGAAGGCGACCGGGATGAGTGATCCAACCGAGAACGGGACGGTCCAGCAAGACCGGTTACGCCACAAAAACAGGATCTGGGCGGAGCAGGTCCTGACCCGCGCAACCCGGCTCAGGGCCCTGTCCGTGTGGATGCAGTCCCGCAGCAACGACGAATTCCTTGCAGTCCTCGACGAGGGCATCAGCCGGCACCTGGATATCGCCGAGACCTCCGCCGGGGGCAGGAACCACCGCGGATTCACCGACTTCGGCGGATCAGCCATCGAATGCGCTGTCAGCAACCTGGATGCCGCAGAATCCCTGCTGCTGCTACGCGCGCCGGACGATTACATCCAGGGGCATTTTCCCGGCATCCACTCGGACGTCCGCCGGTACCTTGAAGCCGAAGACCCACGGAGGCGGCGGATCGAAGCGCTGTCCAAACAGAGCCTTGAGTCGCCGGTCAGCGTCGACACGCGCGAGAGCCTTGGCATAGCCCTCACGGCGGCCCGGTCGCATTCTCGGCAGCAGTACATCAAGGTCCGGAACTTCCGGAACGCGGTGGTGGTGGCCACCGTGGTGCTGTTCTCGGTGGCCGTGGCATTGGGGATCTGGGGCCTGAGCGCGCCGCAGTCCATCCCGCTGTGCTTCAATCCCGATGACAAGATCGTCTGCCCTGCTGCAGAGTCGCTGTACCGCCCGGACGCCGGTGACGACAAGGATCTGGTGGTCTTGAGGACAGCGATGCCGGGGGACATCTTCCTGATCCAGTTCGTTGGGCTGGTGGCGGCTGCCGTGTCCGGGGCAACGTCCCTGCACCGCATGGAGGCAACCCCGGTTCCGTTCAGCCTCCCGATTGCCCTCACGGTCCTCAAGCTCCCCACCGGGGCACTTACCGCGGTGCTGGGCCTGGTCCTCATGGGCGGCGGGTTTGTGCCCGGACTGAGCGCACTGGATTCGGCGCCCCAGATCCTGGCCTGGGCCATCCTCTTCGGGGCGTCCCAGCAGTTGTTAACCGGCCTTGTGGACCGGCAGGCGAGGGGTGTCCTGGACGGCGTCGGCGGGAAACCGCACGGAGCCCGGACCTAGCGCTCCGATGGGCACTCCGGAGGAACGCATGGCCGAGGAATTCGTGGAGGCGCTGGTAGTACTGGACGTGGAGGGCGCCGGTGGGCGGCTGGCGGAGTTGCGCCAGCACGCCGTCGTGCTTCAATGGCTGCCGCCGCGGATTGCCATTGTGCGAGTGCCGGCAACCCATCCGCTGCCCGAGGCAGTCCCGGGGACGCGCTGGTTCACTGGGGGCGTCCCGGCGGAAGTGGCAGCGGATTTCACGCCGGCGGAGCGGCTGTTTGCCGATGCGTGGCTGTCCCGCCGCGAAGCCAAGACCCGCCCGGGGGAAGGCCTGCCGTGGGACGCGCCCGGAAGGGAAGCCCCTGACTGGCCGGAGGAGCCTCCGCAGCAGCAATAACACTCCAGTAACGCCCGCCGTCGCATAGTCCTTGCTGTACGCCGGTGTAAGGAGAGGGCAATGTCTGGAGATTTGAATGTCAGGGAGCAGGCCGTCCTGGACGATTTTCCGGGGCTGCGGAGCGGGGCGGATCCGAACCCGCCGGTCCACCAGTACGGGCGGATCCGGATCACCGTTGTGCCGCAAGGCGGCGGTCCACTGCGGAACGGCCTGGCGCCTGACGCGGTGCCGGAGGATCTCACGGACACCGAGCGACTCGGCTTGGATGCGCTCCGCCTGCGCGATTCGCAGGAGTTCCGGACCGCCAAGGAGAACCGTCCGCGGCAGGGGGAGCCCTGGGACATGACCGGCTGCACGGACGTCGCGCCCGTGGGGGAGGCGGACGTAGGCGCTGACAGCCTGGCCTTCGCTGCCGCACCCACCAGCAGTTACCTCGAGGGCACCGTTGCTGTGGGCATAGTGATAGTCCAGGGCCCGACGGCGGCCCTGCGGTTTTCGGACGCAGAGGTCCTGAAGGTGGTGGCTGAGGTCCAGAACGGGCTGGGCTACTTTGCCACGACCAACCCGATCGCCGGCATCAGCTTTGCCTATGACATCCAGAACGTCACCCTGGCCACCCCGGCGGATCCGGCAAACCCCGATCTGGAAGGGCTGTGGCGGAATCCGGCCATGGGCGCCATCGGATACAGCGCCGACTGGAGCGGCGTGGGTGCCTACGTGGAGGACCTGCGGACACGCTTTGGCACACGCTGGACCTTCTGCGGCTTCTTCACCAAGTACCCGCTCGGGCATTTTGCGTACGCGTCGATCGGCGGACCGCGGATTGTGATGGACTACAACAACGACGGCTGGGGACCGGACAACATCGACAGGGTCTTCGCCCACGAAACCGGGCACATCTTCGGCTGCCCCGACGAGTACGCGGCCAGCGGCTGCAACTGCGGCGGAAGCTGGGGCCGGTACGGGACAACCAACGGCAACTGTGAGAACTGTGCTGCCAGCGGCGGTGTCCCGTGCCTGATGAAGGGCAATACTTTCACGCTGTGCGGCTACACCCCCGCCCATTTGGGCTGGTCGCCGCAACTCCTGGTCCGCAACTACGGGGCTTCCGCCGGCGGCTGGCAGGTGGGCCGCCACCCGCGGATCCTGGCCGACACCACGGCGGATGGGCGGGCGGACATTGTGGGGTTCGGCGACGCCGGCGCCTACCTGTCCCGTGCCCAGGCGGACGGACGGTTCGAGGTGCCCCATCTTGCCGTGAACGACTTCGGGTATGTGGCTGGCGGCTGGCGGGTGGAGAAGCACCCGCGGTTCCTGGCCGACACTACGGGTGACGGCCGGGCCGACATTGTGGGGTTCGGCGACGCCGGCGTGTACGTGTCCCGGGCCCAGGCGGACGGCACGTTTGATGCCCTGCGCCGAGTAGTGGACAACTTCGGGTATGTGGCCGGCGGCTGGCGGGTGGAGAACCATCCGCGGTTCCTGGCCGACACCACGGCGGACGGCCGGGCCGACATCGTCGGCTTCGGCAACGCCGGCGTGTACGTCTCCCGGGCCCAGGCGGACGGCAGTTACGACGCCTTGCGGCTGGTGGTGAACAACTTTGGGTATGTGGCCGGCGGCTGGCGCGTGGAGAACCATCCGCGGTTCCTGGCCGACACCACGGCGGACGGCCGGGCCGACATTGTGGGCTTCGGGGACGCCGGCGTGTATATCTCCCGTGCCCAGGCAGACGGCAGCTACGGCCCCGTGACGCTGGCTGTCGCCAACTTTGGCTACGTGGCAGGCGGCTGGCGCGTGGAGAAACACCCGCGCTTCGTGGTTGACCTGACAGGTGACGGGCGGGCGGACATCCTGGGCTTCGGGGATGCCGGGGCTTATGTTTCCCTTGCCCAGGCCGACGGCAGCTACGGCCCGGTGACCCTGGCCGTGGCCAACTTCGGGTACGTTGGCGGCGGCTGGCGCGTGGAGCGGCATCCCCGGTTCCTGGCCGACACCACCGGCGATGGCTTGCCGGACATCGTGGGGTTCGGCGACGCCGGAGTGTACGTTTCCCGGAACCTGGGCGGCGGCGCTTTCGAGGGCCCCGGCTTGGTGGACACGCATTTTGGGTATGCGAACACGGCAGGCGGCTGGCGGATCGAACGGCATCCCCGCTTTGTGGTGGACGTGACCGGGGGCGGGAAGGCTGACATCGTCGGCTTCGGCGAAGCCGGGGTCTACGTGGCTCGGGCCTAGCCACCTCAACGCCTGGCACTGGAGGCACGAAGATGGCCACCGTCTTCTTCGACATCGGCGCGACGCTCGCGGATGCGAGTGCTGCCCCGGACGGTTCGTTGACCTTCCGGCCGCGTCCCCGTGTCCTCGAAGTCCTCGACGCGCTCGCCGACATACCTCTGGGGATCATTTCGAATCCTGGCCCCGGCGAGCGCGCACGGTCCAACGCCGCCGCGGCACTGGAGGTTGGGTTCCCCGGGCGTTTTACCGACGACGCGCTGATCCGCTGGGGACCGAAGGATTCACGCGCCATTTTTGACGACGCCGTGGCCGGGGCGGGAATCGACGCGGGAGACTGCGTTTTTGTCGGCGAGGACCCGGACGAGCGCGCTTTTGCCCGCGACGCGGGACTGCGGACAGCTCCCCATCCCGTGTTTGCCACCGCTGCCATCGACGGGCGGCGCGTCTTCTGGATCCGCATTGACCTGACGGCGGACCAAAACCTCCAGGATCTCGGGGCCGTGGCAAATGCTGCCGAAGTTGTCCCCGTTCACGTGCCGTCGGCACTGCTTGTCCTTGCCATGGCCACTGCGTCCGGCGCGGAGCAGCTGGAGCAGGCAGGCTTCTCCGTGGACCAGCAGGAGCCCGTGGACGACACCGTTGCGTTCCTGGTGCGGGACGACAGACCTGTCCAGCCGCCGTCGGGCGTTGAAGCCGCGGCAGAAGCGGCCGAGACTAACGCGGGAGGGCCGTCGATGGGCCTGGCCCGCGCCTCCGCCGCCTTTGCGTTTATGACCGGTGGGCTGACCGGGCTTAGGCAGACGGTGACTTCCCTGGGTCCGGCACCCGGCGGCGTCTACATCGCGGCGGCCGCCGGCACACCGGTGGAGGAACTGCACATCCCCGGCGCCCGCCATGGCCACACCGAACGGCTGCTGCCTGACCCAGGCCTCCTCGGCCGTCCGGGGGAACGCGACGCCGGCGCGCTGGTGTCCGGGTTCGCCCGGGCCGGCTTCGCGGCGGCTGTGCCGTCGCCGGAAACGCTCGACGGCGTCCGTGCTGCGGTCACGTCCTCGGCAATCCGCCGGCACATCGCGAGGATCTCCGGTAAGGCCCCGCTGGTTGACGGTGGCGAGCGGACGGTCAGGAGCCGCGACGCCTCGCATCCCGACAACATGGTGGTGGTGGATGCTTTGGCGGCACAGTTCCGCGGCTTGGGCCTTGCCGTCACCCTGCAGCCCTTCACATGGCGGGGCCACCGGCTCGCCAACCTGGCGGCCGAACACCGGGTCGAGGGATCGGACGGGGCCGTCCTGGTTACCGCGCACCTCGATTCAACAGCGGCCTACGGCGCCTTCCTGGATCCGGACGGCAGTCCCCGCCCCTACGATCCGCGGACCGACCCGGCGCCGGGAGCAGACGACGACGGGAGCGGCACCGCGGGCGTCCTGGCGGCGGCAGAGTGCCTCAGCGACATGCTGGCCCGCGGCGCCACGCCGGCGCGGACCGTCCGCTTTGTCCTGTTCAATGCCGAGGAACAGGGCCTCATCGGCAGCAAGCTGTACGCCCGCGCAGCTGCCGCGATGGGCGACAGCATCACCGCCGTACTGCAGATGGATATGATCGCCGGCCTGCAGGACGGCGCCCGCAGGGTGGAGATTCACGCGGGTTCGTCAGTGCCGGGGCCAGCGGTGGCTGCTTCGAACGCACTGGGTGACCGGGTTGCGGAGGCGGCGGCCGCGGTGGAGCCCGGGCTGGAAGTCCAACGGCTCACCGGGAGCGCGGATCCAGCCGCGGGGCGCAGCGACCACGCGAGCTTCCACGAACGAGGCTGGGCGGCAGTTGCCATCTCCGAGAACTTCTTCGCCGACACCTCACCCGCCACCGGCACCCGGCAGTATCACCTACCGGGAGACACGCTTGACGACGCCGACCACAACACCGAGTACGCCGCTACGATCGCGCGCGCCGTCACTGTGGCGGCGCTGACGCTTGCCGGACTCTGAACAACCGCCGAAGGGATACGCCATGGGCAGCATCATTGATCAACGGAATCTGGACTACGACCGCCTCGCTGAGCGCGGCGGCGAACGGCCCCCGCGAGAAAGTGCCGGCAGGGCTGCGTCGGTTGCCGGTCCGGAATCCGGTAGCGAAGCGGGCAACGTACGCGAGAACGTGAACCGCTTCACCGGGCACCGTTCCGAACTAAGGGCAGACCGGGTACCCGGCTTCGACGGCGGGGAAGAACGCAGCGAGTCAGAGTTCATTGCCAAAGCGAAGTCGTATGCCGTCTCCGTGGCGGACGCCGTCGGATTCGAGGCGGGCGTTGCACCGGAATTTGAGGCCGATCCAACAGTCACCACCACATCGGAAGGAATGCGGGTGGTCAGCCTGCAACAGATGTCGAACGGCATTGAGGTTTGGTCCATGGCTCCCAAAGTGTGGCTTCACAGCGACGGGGCTGTGGACCGGCTGGTGGGCGACACGGTGAGCGTCCCACCGGATCTCCCCGCCAAACCTGTCGTCGCCGCAGAGGCGGCCCTGCTGGCTGCAGTCCGGGAAGCGGCGAAGGCACGGACCGTGAGGAGCAATTTCGGCGATGACGAACTGCCGCAGCTCGAGATCTCGGAGGGAGACTTCACCCGGTTGTCGTTCCAGTCGTTGCCGGCCAGGCCGATGACGTTCAGCCGCGGAGCTTTCGCCGAGGACATCCCGGCCCGGCTGGTGTACTTGGACATGGGCGGCAGCTTCAGGCTCACTTGGTTCTTTACGCTCTCCCGCGAGGACCTGATCGTCCAATACAAGGCCTTTGTGGAAGCCGATGAACAGACCAGGGACCCGGAAGCGCCGGAGATCCTGTACTTCTATGACTCCGCCAGCCACGCTGTGGGCGGCCGCGTCATCACCAGGAACCCCGGCCAGACCGACTTCCGCGACGTCCCGTTCCCCCTGCCCGTCAGTGAGTATCCGGTTGAGCCGCCGGTTGGCTTCCCGGCCTTCGGATCGTGGACGGACCCGGTAAACGGGAAGCTGGCCACGGTGGGCAACAACGTGCGGGCCCTCAACGGGACCACCCGGAAGCCCTTCGAGATTACCGCGTCACCCAGCGGCGGGGTCTTCGCTGCCAACGCCGACAGCCCGGAACAGTTCGTCACCAACATCTTCTTCTTCTGCAACTACATGCACGATTTCTTCCTGATGCTTGGATTCAATGAGGAATCAGGAAATTTCCAGGCCATCAATCCCGGCGGAGTGGGCAGGGGCGCGGACCCCGTCGATGCCCTCGCACATCCTGGCCGGGTAGTGGGCACCGCCAACATGAGCACCCGCGCCGATGGCGTGGCCGGCCTGATGAACATGGGCCTGGTGACCTCCACCGGCCGGCACACGGCCAACGACTCCGACGTCGTTTTTCACGAGTATGTTCACGGCGTGAGCAACCGGCTGGTGGGCGGGATGCTGGATGCAGAAGGCCTGAACGAAGACCAGTCGGTGGCCATGGGGGAGGGCTGGAGCGATTTCTTCGCACTGACCATCAACAACTTTCCAGGCACCCTTGAGCGTGTGGTCACGGGCAGTTGGGTGACGGCCCGGGAGTCCGGAATCCGGCAGCGGCCCTATGATTCGCGGTACCCGGGGACTTTTGGCGACATCGGCAAGGGGGCGGGAGAAGTCGGCGGCGCCGGCAATGCGGATCTTTCCTACCAGGAGGTGCACGACGTCGGGGAGATCTGGTGCGCGGCCCTTATGCAGGTAACGCGTGAGGTCGGGGCCGCGCTTGGCAGCAAGGAGCGCGGGTACCGGGTGACATGGCAGGCCGTGGTTGACGGGCTCAAACTGACGCCCAAGAACCCTTCCTTCCTGACGGCCCGTGACGCCGTCCTGCGTGCCTTCAAGTCGATGAAGGGCACCGGCCGGCTCGCGGACGGTGAGTACACTGGAGTCCGGGGCGCTGTATGGGAGGCTTTCGCCAAATTTGGGATGGGCTTCGATGCCTCCTGCCCGAACGCCACGTTCAGCGGTTGCCGAGGTGGAACAGCACTTCCTCCTGAGGGGGTGGAAGACTAAAAGCCATCAACTGTCACCATTGGATGTCGGATGGGCCGTTAAGCGGCTCCCGGTCGCCCGCCGGGGGCAAAGGAGCAAAGGCGTCTGCGCCCCGCAGCGCGTCGGCAAACCGAAGCTGCGTCCGATCTTCCAGTTCGGCCGTGCTGACCTGGAACGCCCGGAATTCATCCAGGTCCAGTGCCTCAAAGGGGTTCAGGTTCTGCGTCAGCAAGAAGGCGTTGCTCTTGAACACGCCCTGCTCCACGTAGGCAAGGATCTTCCAGTACTCCCGCGGCAGCCGGACTCCCCGGTACTCGCGGTCATTGTCCTGGAAGACCGGCCCGCCGAACACACTGACTTTCAAATCCTGGACGTCGACGTCGGCGAAGACCGTCTCTTCCAGCCGTCCCCAAACGCCGTCCTTGCTGCTTTGGTTGAAATCGTCCATGTGGGGTGCGATGTTCGTGAAGAAAAAGGAGTCGTCGTTTGCGCTCTCCGCCTCGGGCAACTCGCCCCACACCAGGTCTGCGCGGCGGGCCAGGTGGCCCCGGTCCAGGCGGTTACCACTGTAGAGCTCATCACCGTTCTGGAACGCCGCGGGAATCCTGGGGTCCTTGATGAAGGAGCTGCCTTTCCGGCTGACCCGCTTGAGGCGGCCGCCGTCGATATTCCAGGCCACCCACCGGGCGAACCGGCGGGACTTGCTGAGCGCGAGCGAGAAGTGGGTGTAGGGAATGATCTCGGACCCCTCGAGCTGGACGGCATCGTCCTCCAGCGTTGCATCGAGCACAGGGGGTTCAATAGTTTCACCGAGGAAGCCGGCAGAGTATCCGCCGCCCTGGAAATCCTGGATTTGAGCCATGCTGCGGACACTAGCAGGGGGCCGTTATCACGGCGTTACGGCGCCGCACAGCGGATCTGGCGCTGCGGCTCCGGGCGCGACACGGACGGAATGTCATTGACATCCCGCGTCAAACTGCGGATCGTCATTGCTACATAAGTTCCAGCTCATCAGACCCAGACTGAAATGGGGGGAACGCATGGGCGACGACGGCTATGGCCATTTTCAGTTGCGCCTGCTTCAATCCTGGCAACTCCGCCGCGATACCGACGTCGTGCATGTCGCGGCACGGCAACAGCGGCTCATTACTGCCCTGGCGATTACCGGTCCCCGGCCCCGAAGCTACCTTGTGGGCCTCTTATGGCCGGACAAGGCTGAGGCGAGGGCGCTGGAGAGCCTGCGCGTCAGCGTGCATCTGGTATCGCGGCAGTTGCCGGGCCTGCTGGTCAACGACGGTGCCGTGCTCTCGCTGAACAGCCAGGTGGAGGTAGACCTGCACCGAGTCCGGGCAGGGATCCGGGCCCTGGCCCAGCCCGGGCTTAACGGAAACATGGCCGCCTGCCTGCCGCTGCTCCGGGACGCCGAACTCCTCCCGGGCTGGTACGAGGACTGGGTGCTGTTTGAACAGGGAAGGCTTAGCCAGGAGCGCCTCCACGCGTACAACATCATTGCCCGGGAATCCCTGGCCCATGGGGACTACGAAACTGCCTCGGAAGCGGCCGCAGCTGCGCTGGAGGTAGAGCCACTGTACGAGAGCGCTGTTGGCCTGCTGATCCAGGCCGAAAGCAGGCAGGGAAACGCCGTTGCTGCCCTGCGTGCCTTCGAGAAATACAGGGCCAGGTTGAAGGAGGAACTGGGCCTGACCCCTTCGGACACTATCTTCCGGCTCGTGAGTGAGGTCCGGGAAAGCCAGACGTCACGGCAGGGGGAAACCTACTAATTGACTGCTCCAGGCCTGGCGATCAGCCACCGGCGGACAACTGCCAGGACCTCTTCGGGATCTGCGGTAGTCACTATGGTCGGTCCGGCTTCAACAGGCGGAGTAGAGGTGACCCTGGCGCGGAAACCGTGCACGTGGTCCGGCTCCCACCAGGTACGGATGACCAGGGTGCCCTGGGCCTGGGTAGGGGCCTCGGGACGGGACTGGGACGGCGCGGCGGAATCTGTGCCGTCGTCGGCGATTCCTGACTGGCCGTCCCCGTGTGCCATGGCATTCCACCTTTATCCCAGCCGGTTGCCTCTGCTGGCTTGCACCCCCGGCTGCCTTGATGGTCCAGTACGAGAATCAGGAATCAGCGTGGTTATTCATAAGGTTTGCTCAAGATTGGGCCCCGGAGCCTGTCACTCGCTGCCTGGAGCCTGCTACCTGCTACCTGCTAACTGCGGCCCGGTGCCTGCTACCAGTACATCACCGCGGTCTGTCCCGATTCACCCGCCCAGTACAGCCGCACGCGCACCACGTAGTTGCGGCCTTGGAACAGCTTTGCGCTGACCCGGGAGTTCCGGTCCTCGCCGCTGTCGTCGTCGCCCGCCACGAAGCGGAACTCGCCATCGATTTCTTCGAAGAGGACCACTACGGTATCTGAGGTCCCGAACGTCGCGATTTCGTACTTCCGTGAGGCCTGCGGCTGGATGGAGAAATCCGCCTGGCCCCCCGGGGAGAGCGAGAGGGGAACCGATTGGAAGGGCTGGAGCACGGGAACCGTGGGCTCCAGGGCCGGAAAGAACTTACGCACCCACTCCTTGTCCGCGTTGGACAACCCGCCCGGGGGATTGAGGCCGGTTTTGAACCGCGCAGGCTCCTTGATCAGTCCTGCGGGGAACCAGTACTCCATGACCGAATCCGGATCCCAAGGGGACCCCTCCACTTCGGTGGTTTCGATCTTGCGCAGCACATTGTGCAGCGTTTGTTCCGGCGTCCAGTGGTTGGGTGCACCGGTGAAATAGGCGTACACCTTCGGTTCATCCCAGACGATGCCGGCAAACGGGTTCTGGTGCTCGTGCGGCATGCCCAAGGTGTGCCCGATCTCGTGCAGGGCCGTAGTCCGGCCGTAGTCATCGGTCAGGTCCCAGCCGAAGTTCATGGTGGGTTCATTACTACTGATGCTCAGCACATCCCGGCCAACGTAGGACCACGAGCCGTCCGCCTGGTCAAAGGCGATCCGGACCTCGGATTCGCTGCGGTCCGCCACCTCCGTGAACTCCAGACCGATGCCGAGGTCCTTCCATTCCTTGAAGGCTTTGCGCACCGCTTCCTTCTGCGGCGCAGGGCCCTCGAGGAACCAGTAGTGCAGCACAGTACCGTTGACCCATTTCAGCCGCAAAAGGCGTATGAGGCGGTCCCTGGCGGGGGAAAGGTCCGGCCGGAGCAGCGGCCTGGTTTGCGGCCTGACATCACAATGCGGCTGGGGTGCGGTCTTAGCCATGACTTGCTCCTTCAATACAGCGGCTCCTGATCCAGTAGAGCGGCGGGCCCGTTACTGCCGCGTTATCAGCAGGTGCCCTGCGCCGGCCGGGGTCCAACCATCCGAAGCGCAACTGCGGTAACACCGCAGTAACGCCTTGGATGCTCTACTGCCCGCACGAATGTGCCCTTGTCCCTTGCCGGAGCGGGGCGCCTATTTTCTGAAAGAGGGCTGCGAGATGGGTAATCCCGGCGACGACGGCAGGCTCCCGGTTATCTACGTCCGAGGATTCGCGGGCAACGGCTCAGCGATCAACAGTGCGGTGGATGATCCGTTCTATGGTTTCAGCCAGGGATCCGTCCACGTCCGTGCCGACAGCAGCGGCCGGGCAAAGTTCCACCAGTTTGAGTCTCCGATGCTTCGCCTGATTACCGACCACAAATACGAAGTTCCTGTCCACGGCGACCAGTGGGCCTACCTCCAGAGCGTCGACGCCGGTACCGTAACTCCAGCGTCCGTGTGGATCCACCGGTTCTATGACGACGCCGCTGCCACGTTTTCGGAGGACCCGGAGAACTTCTCCTTCGAACGGGCCGCGGCGGACCTGTTCGAGCTCATCAAGCTGGTCCTGGACAAGACCCGCGCGCCCAAGGTCTTCCTCGTGGCCCATTCCATGGGCGGCCTGATCTGCCGGTCACTCCTGCAGCGCGTGATCCCTGAACAGCTGGCAGGAGACGACGGCGAGATCGACCCTGCGGCCGGGGCTAAATACGTGGCCCGGGTGTTCACTTATGCCACGCCACACGGCGGGATCAGCTTCGCCGTCGGCTTTGGCCTCCTGGAGCGTATCCGCGACGCCACCGGCTTCCAGGGCGCCGACATCTTCGGGCCGGACCGGATGTATGACTACCTCACGGCCCCGGCGCTGCGGAACCGGCGCACACGGGAGGAATTCAGCGGGACAACGATGCCGGATGACGGGTTTCCGGTGGATGAGCTGTTTTGCCTGGTGGGATCCAACCCCGAGGACTATGACGTGGCCTTCGGCCTGTCCTCGAAGGCCGTGGGCGCCCGCAGCGACGGCCTGGTCCAAATCGAAAACGCAGCAGTCAGGGGCGCTCCCCTGGCCGTGGTCCATCGGAGCCACAGCGGCCGGTACGGCATCGTCAATTCGGAGGAGGGCTACCAGAACCTGCAGCGGTTCCTCTTCGGCGACCTGAAGGTCGAGGTCGAGCTTGTGGGCTTCACCGTGGGCCGCGACGCCCCAAGCGACATCGAGTTCCAGCTTGATGTGGGCCTGGCCATCCGCGGGCTTCCGGTCCTGGTGCACGAGCAGAGCGCCGCCCACTTCTGCCCCGTCCAGATCGAGCACTGGAAGGAAGGAAACCCGATTGACACTCCCGTCCCGTTGCTGACCACGTTCCTGTCCTCCCACGCCCCCCGCCCGCGGGTTGCCGGCAGGGAGGTGCCCAGGCTGCGGCACGCGCTCAAGCTGCGGCTGATGTCCATCAAGGAACGGCAAGGCAGGTTCTTCTTCGATGACCATATGGAGCAGACGGAGGACTGGATGGACGCTTTGTTAGTGGACATCGAACCACCGGGCCCAGGCGGCCTGCCGCGGGCCTGGGCTGCCTGGACGAGCACCGTCCCCACCGCCGTCAGGGACTGGAACCCAGAAGAGAAGGACTTCCTCGCCGACACCGTGGACACCCCCGAGTTTTGGCGCGGGCGCATCGACGTCCCGGAGTTCTCCAAGGAACTGCTCGGCGCCAACGCCGGCATCCGGCTGACCGTCACGCCGCGGAAAGTGTCCATCTGATGCCGCCACGGGATGAGGAGCCACCCGTTGATGTCCGCCTGCTGCGCCCCCACGACCTCATCGACCTGCGGCTCGAAGCCCCCGGCTGCGCGATAGAGCCCACCGACGGCGGCGCGGAACTGGTTGCCGGTCCGGACGCATCGCTGGTGGTCCACTTCCCGCCGCAGCACGTGGGAGAGGAAGTCTGGCAGGCGGGTGCGCCGCCGCCCCCTCCCGCGCAGCCCCCGCGACCGTCGATGCATCTGGCAGCAGGGCCAAGCCGCCTCGTCTATGAGGTTCCCGAAGGCATGCGCATCACGTTCACGCTCGAGAAAGTGTTGGAAGCCCTCCGGAGCCTCACCCTGCGGGTCTCACCGAACGCGACGCCCGCCGGCGAGGCCGGGTACCGCGGCATCCACAAGCCGGGCGACCTGGAGACGGCCATCGAGGCTCCTTACCGGCTGATTGTCTCGCCCAGCAGGCTGGGCGCCTTCCGGCACTCCACAACGCCACTGGGACCGCCCGGCCGGGCCGAGCTCTGGCGCACGCACCTCACGGTCCGCACTGACACAGGAACGGACGACGGCGACACGGACCAGCGCATCGTGCGCGCGCTCTGGACCCGCGACAGTGAGTTGCCGCCGCCGGGCTTCGACCAGCCACTCATTCCGTTCGACCGCACCGCCATCGTGGACCAGACCAGCGGCGGAGACCCCGCCAACGCCGACACGCCGCTGCTCGTCAGCAACCTCTCGCTCTCCAGCCTGGGCGCCTGGTTCGACTGGAAGCAATCGTGGGAGTTCCCGTCCAACATCGTCGACTACCGGCACCAGGCCTTTATGGGCCGTGACGGCTACGTCCGCGTCGCCTATCCCGGGATCCTCTTCCCGTTCGGTCACAGGTGCTTCCTGGTGAAAATCACCGAGCGCGAGGTCAAGCACCGTGACAAGCCGGTCGCTTACCTGTGGCAACGATGGTTCATCATCGTGCGCCAGCCAACACGCACCTATCCGCCGGCTGAGCGGGACAACCCCTTCGGCCAGGTCACGGTCAGCCCGCTGGTCACCCCGGACATCGACAAGCCGCCGGAGAACCAGCAGCCGTTTGTCCCCACGCGCAACGGAGTCCCGTTCCCGTTCACCCTGACCACCGTGGACCGCGGCGGCGGCACCCGCAGCTGGTCCGCACCGCTGGTGTTCGTCCAGGCCGGCAAGGACGGGCCACAGGCCTTCATCTTCCACGCCGAGGACGCGTCGCCGCGCTACTTCACGGTCCGGCAGATCCAGGGCCGCGGACAGGCGCTCGCGGTTGCCGCACCGGTGAAGGCCGGGGACACCTCGGTGGATGTCGTACACCTCGTCTTCGACGGGGAGATTGACCAAACAAACGTCACGTCGCGGCCGTTCCTGACCGAGGCCCGGGCCGTGGTGCCCTCTATGAGGCACCTGGCCCCGCAGGCGCCCGCCGTCGACCTTGTCTTCGCCAAGCCCTACCTTGCCGACGGCCTGCCCACACGTGGCCCGGACGACAAGCCAGTGCCCGGTACGCCCAACGCCGGTGAACTGGTCCTGGCCTTGAAAAGCCCGCCCGCCGCCGTCGACTTCACCAGCGGTTCCGACCGGGCAGGCGGTTTCATCGCCCCCAACCTGTCAGTCAAGGGGATCTCCCGGGCTCTCGGCGCGATCGGCGAAAGCGGCAACGCGCCATCGCCCTTCGACGCCGGCACGTTCGATCCGGCGTCGTTCCTGTCCGGGGCCATGCCCAAACTGTTCGGCCTGTTCAGCCTGGTGGACCTGCTCAAAGCAGCCGCCCTCGATGAGGCACCAGCGTTCGTGTCCGACGCCCTGGACGCTGTCGCCAGGCTCCTGACAGAGGCGCAACGGCTCCGGAACGCGCTGGACGACGCCGGCACGCGCCTTGCCAACGAGGTCACCGATGCAGCCCACGACGGCGCGCGGGCGGTCGCGCAGCACGCGAAAGACCGGCTCGACGCGCGGACCGCAGCCTTGGGAGCCCGCCTCGACGCAGTGATTACTGCCGTCCATGGACTGCCGGGGAGCCCTGACGCCGTCAGCGCCGCCGCCGTCGCCCTCGCTTTGGAGCTGCAGCCCCTGCTGGACGCTATCGGTGGCCCGGGCGTTCCCGCCGCCGTCCGGTCTGCGCTGGTAAAACCGGTCCAGGCGCTGAAGACCCTCACCGATCTAGCCAAGGATGCGGCCGGCCTGGCGCAACTGCTGCAGGGTGCGGCGGGCGGACAGGTCACCGCGCAGCTGCGCTGGCGTCCGGCAATCAAGCCGTGGGGCCTGCCGGGGGTTCCCAACATCTTCAAGCCCAAGGACGAGCACGCCCTGCATGTTGACGTCGAGGTGCGCGCGTCCGCCGCCGCGCCGCCCGCGGTGGACATCGTTGCCGAGATCGTCGACTTCGACCTGAACCTGATCGGCGACGGCTCCGCAGCCTTGATGAGGCTGATGTTCCGGCGGATCGGGTTCCACGCCGGATCCGCCGGCAAGCCCGAAGTGGACGTGGTGTTCGGCGGCATCGGCTTCCTGGGACCGCTGTCATTCGTGGACCGGCTGCGCGAACTCATCCCCTTTGACGGGTTCTCGGACCCGCCCTACGTGGACGTGGCCCCGACCGGTGTGACAGCCGGCTTCGACCTGACGCTGCCCAACGTGTCCGTCGGAGTGTTCAGCCTCGAGAACATCTCACTTGGCGCCGACGCACGCGTGCCGTTCCTCGGTGATGCGCTCACGGTGGGGTTCAACTTCTGCTCAAAGGACGCGCCCTTCCGGCTCACGGTGATGTGCATCGGCGGTGGTGGGTGGCTGGTACTGCGGGCATCCCCCAAGGGCCTGGTACTGCTGGAGCTAGGGCTCGAGGCGTGTGCGTGTCTGTCGGTGGACCTGGGAGTGGCGTCCGGCTCGGTGTCCATCGCCGTCGGCGTCTACCTCCGCCTCGAAGCCGACAAGGGCCTGCTCGCCGCCTACTTCCGCATCCGCGGTGAGGTGGACGTCCTAGGCCTGATCAGCGCATCGATCACCCTTGAGCTGTCGCTGATCTACCACTTCGAGACCGGCAAACTGATTGGCAGGGCTTCGCTGGTGGTTGAGGTGGAAGTGCTGTTCTTTTCCGCCTCCGTGGAGATTTCCGTGGAACGCAAACTCGCCGGCTCCAAGGGCGACCCCACGATGTACCAGGTGATGCCGCCCGATGCGGACGGCATGAACTCGGACTGGGCAGAGTACTGCGGTGCCTTCGCCCCGGTGCCGGCCTAAGACAGGAGAGACTATGCCCACCACCGTCCTGGCCACAGCACTGCCCTACTCGCTTGCCGACGACGCACCGTTCCACCTCACGGTGTTCATCACGCACAAGCTGACCGGCGGTGGAGCGCTGCTCTCCGGCTATCCCGCGGCGGTGGACTGGGTGGGCACACTGTCTGCTTGTACGCTGACGCTGGCCACCTCCCTGGACCCGGGCACCGCGTTGCCGCTGCGCGTCGTCTCTACTGCCGACGGCGCATCCTGGGCCGCCGTCCTGCCACCCGGTACGCCGGTGGCCCCGTTTCCCACCCCCGCCCTGTCCGGTAAGACCTGGCGGACCAATCCTGCCAGCCGGATGAGCGACCACGCCGTTGACCTGCACCTTGCCGCCATCACCGCCTCGCCGGCACTCAGGCCGGGGTTAGCAACCGACCCGGTGGCGGGTGGCCTGCTGGAGACGCTGGCCAACCTCGACGAACGCGGCGCCTTGCGGCGGCTCCTCCGGGACGCCCCGGCCCGGGCCCGCCGCGCGCTGCAGGTTCCGGCGCAGCGGCTGCGGGACACCCTGGCCACCCTTGGCCCCCTCACCGACCCCGAGGACGCGGACCCCGAGCGGGGACACGGCCGGGAACTCCCGCCACTGCCGCCATACCAGTCGGAGATCAAGGACAACCCTTCCCCTTTGCAGGTACTGCTGGACGACCCCGAGGCCGACCTGCGGGTCACGAAGCGCCTTGACCGGCTCGTCGGCCAGGACCTGTCGGCCAACCCGCAGTTGCAGCTGATGGTGGACGCCCACGCGATGCGGCGTTACTACGAGCGTCCCGAGCAGCCGCAGCAGGAGCCCCGGACAGAACCTGATCCGGACGCCCCGCCCACGCCGCGTCCGGGCCGGCCTGAGCATGACTTCCATGCCAAGGCCGCGTCCTTCGGGTCCACGCCGGCGTTGCTCCGCAGGCTCGGCCTTGCCATCGATGTGGTGCTCGACGGCGTTGATGCCGCTGGTGCAAGGGCAGCACTGGCAGGTGCCACCTGGGTGAGTGTCGCGATCTCGTCCCCGGACGCGGACGTTGAGGTGCTGCCGCCGCGGCGCACTTCGGTGGTAGTGGAGGGTCCTGTGTTCGCGGCCAGATCGGGCGAGGCGTGGGTAGGCGGAGCCCTGCCGTTGGGTGAGGACGATTGGGTGGTGCTCGACGCCGACCCGGATGCGTCGGGCCTCAAGCTCGACCAGCACGCCCGGAACCTCGCCCGCCAATACGCGAGCGAGGCCAACGGCGATCCTGCCACCTCCGCGCCCGGCACCCTGCGCGCCACAGGGTTCGCCCTCGCCCGCCGGAACAGGGCCGCCCAGGTGCGGGCACGAGTCCACCAGGCTGAGCAGTTGGCCGCCGACGACGGAAGCCGCGAGCTCTCGTTGGATGATCTGGTCCGCGGCATCAGGGTTGAGGTCTGGGACGACGTCACGAGGCAGTGGCACAGCCTGCACCGCCGCCGCGTCACAGTGACCGGGCAGCCGGGGAACGTGCCTGTCCTGGAAGATGCGGCCGACGTCGGATTCCTGCAGCTGTCGGCGCTTAACCGGGCCCCAGGCGACACCACCAACGGGTACTACCTGCACGAGGTAGTGGCTGGCTGGGACGGTTGGAGCCTGTCCGCCCCGCGGCCCGGGCTGACCATTGTGCACGTCGAGCCGCCGGGGCCCGACGGCGCCACGGAGGCCGTCGTCGAAACCCCGCCGGATGAGCCGATCGACGGTGCACACATCACCTCCAGGGTGGAACCGGGGTCACTGCCGAGGCTGCGGTATGGCATGTCCTACAGCTTCCGGGTACTCGCCGTGGACCTGGCCGGAAATTCCGTGCCGCAGGTGATGCCGCGGCACCGTTCGCCCCATGCTCCTGACGAAGCAGCAGTCGAGGCTGCCTGGACTCACCTCGACCGGCTGCGGACGTCCTACCGCGAGCGCGACCGCGCCGGAGTGGCGGCGGACCGCCGCGACGCCGTCGTCGAACATTTGCGGACCGCCGGGCGCAGGGTTGCTGACGTCGCGCTCCCTGGGGAGATGCTGTCCGGTGATCCAGGCATCGACGCGACGTTGGAGGCCCTGGTGGCCCAGGCGTCAGCTCCCGCGGCGGCGGCACCTGCCCAACGTGCGTTCGATGACGTGGTGGCGGCGTCGAGGGTCCTGGCGGAATCCCGCGAAACATTGCGGGTGCGGCCGCAGCTGCGCATCGATCCCGGCGACTTCGCCCGGTTAGCGCGAAACGATGACCTGCACCTGCCAGAGAACGCTCGGAGGCCCGGCCGGCCCACCGTCACCGCCCCGCGGCCCTACCTGCGGTGGGAACCGGTTCCGGCCCCGGCACTGGTTGCCCGGCAAGAGTTGGGAACAGGGGAGCAGCCAGCCCACCTGGTGGTTCGCAGCGGACTGCCGGCAGACGGTGCCCCGGGTGACGGTGTTCCGGACGAGGGTCCCGATTCGCGGTCCTCGGCCGAACGCCACATTGCCCCGCCGAAATCCACCCAGTTGGAGGCCGAGACCGCCGGATACTTCGACGCCGCGATCGGCACAGGCAACGCCACCGAGATCCGCAGGCTCTACGCCGTTGCCCTGGCCGAGCGCGGAACACTGCTGGACCAGTCCGTACCCAGCCACACCGACGCCAGGGCCACGGAGGAACAGAACGGCATCGCGCTCGTTGACCGGCCGGGCGCAGACACGGGTTCGAGCCACCGGGCCACTTTGGCGGACATCGCCGCCGACCGTGGCCGGCCCATCGGTGAGGGCCAGTATGTGGTGCACAACACCGACGCCCTGAGGCTGCCGTATCTTCCGGACCCGTTTGCCACCGGCGTTTCGCTGGTGTTCTACGAGGCGGGAGCGCCACATGGCCTGCGGGAGCCGCGGGCGCTGCAATCCGTGACCGTCCCCTACCCGGGCTCGTGGCCTGCGCTGCAGCCGCTGAGGCTCGTCCTGGAGCCCGGCGACAAGCTGGGTGCCCGTGTTTCCGGCCACGAAGTGTACGTGTCTGTCCCGCCGGGTGAGCAGGTGCGGGTGGCACTCTCCAGCACTTTGGAGCAGGCATCGCTGGACAAATTCGGCCTGTGGCGGTCGCACCTGGCCAGCGTCGCAGATCCGGAGGACGGCTACACTCCGGACGAGGTGGTGGCCGCGGCCGCGCTCATGCGTGCGGCGTCCTCGGGCTGGACGTGGTGGCTGACCCCTTCGACCGACCTGCGGCTCGTGCACGCCGTGCCGGCGCCGGTGCGGCCGCCCGGGCTCAGGGCGCTGGAGGTATTCCTGCGGCCGCCGGGCCGTGCGGTCGTGGCGCTCACCGGACTGGTGGACGTGCATGGCCCCAGCACCGACACGCTGCTCGTGCGCGCGCGTTGGACCGAGACCGTCGATGACCCCGCGGCCCCGGGGCCGCAGACGGTGTCCAAGTCCGACGTCGTGGTCCGCTCCGCCGTCGCGGAAACAGAACGGACGGGGGTGCTTTTCCTGTACGACTTCCTGCCCACAGGCCCGCTGGCGCAGGCGCTCGGGAACATCGGCTTCCACCGGGCACTGCAGAGCTTTGAAGACACCCACTACCGGCGGGTGACGTACGTGCCCTCCGGCGCCACACGGTACTCCGAGTACTTCCCGCACGTGCCGGATCCGGAGGACCCGGCCCTGGCCGGCGAGCCGGTGGAGCTCGATATTCCCTCGTCCGCGCGGCCGGCTGCGCCCCTGGTGCTCGATGCGGTGCCACTGCTGCGCTGGGAGGCGGTGCCTGAACCAGCGGACCCGTTCGCCTGGCGGCAGGTGCGGCGTTCCGGCGTACGCATCTGGCTGGCCCGCCCGTGGTTCTCGTCCGGTGACGGGGAACTGCTGGGAGTGCTCGTCTTCGACCCCGACGAATGGGTGCAGCAGCCGGACGGTTCGTGGGCCCGCCGGCCAAAGGCGAGGCAGGCCCCGGATGGCGCCACCAGCCTGTGGGCAGCGGACCCGATCATCCACCAGGGCGGCGGCGTTTCCCCAGCCACCGTGCCGCCCCTGCTCACCCTCGACCAGTTGGTGCTTGACCTCGTGGAAACGGGCGCTGCGGAAGGAGCAGGCATTCGCCCGCCGCTCGGGGGCAGGCCGCCGGGCGGGCGGGACCGTGGGTGGCCGGATGCGCCTGGAAACCCGGTAGCGGTCGCCGCGTCCCTGCCGTTACGGGATGTTCGGGGACGCCCAGCCGTGCGTGTCCTGGGCTACCGGCCGGAGTACGACGAGGCGTCGGGCCGCTGGTTCGTCGACGTCGCCCTCCAGGAGACCTCCGCCCTGTGGCCCTTCGTGCGGCTGGCGGTGGCCCGTTTCCAGCCGCATTCCATCGCGGGCTGTGAGCTCTCACCGGTGGCGCTGACCAGCTGGGTCCAGCCGCTGCCCGCCCGGACCCTGACGGTGAGCCGGCCGGACCTCCAGCACGTCCAGGTGACGTTGACGGGCGTGGTCAGCTGGCTGCGCTGGGATCCCCACGGTGCGCCGGGCCTGCCGGGCGAGCAGCTCACCGCCGACAGCCCCACCGGTGACGCCGCCACACGGGCTTCCCGCCTGCAGCAGTCCAGGACGGTGCGCGCCTCGGTGCAGAGCCGGTCCGCGGGTGCGGGAGACCTGGAATGGCAGACGGTATCCAGTTGGCTGCTGCTTGCCGTCAGCGTCGAGGAATCCGGGGGATTCCGGGCCACTTGGTCCGGGGCCACCAGCCTGCCGCCGAACGCCGGGACGCCGGCCGGGGACGCGGCCGGCGTCCCGGGACTGCGCCAGCCGGGAAACCCCGACTCACTGTGGCGCGTGTTGGTTGAGGAGCATGAACTGCTCGACGCCGACCCGGCGCCGGGCGAGCGCAGCGCCCGCGTTCCGCGCCTCGTCTACGCTGACAGCGTGCCGCTGTAGGAGGGCTCCCTTTTGCGAGGTGGCACTTAGAGGTGGCACTTAAAGGCAGTGTTCGACGCCGGGACTGCCCTTAAGTGCCGCCTTGTTTGAGTTGTTCGACCAGTGCGTCGAGGATGGGCAGTTGGCCCCGCACCAGCCTGGTCCGGGCTTCGGCCTCGGTGGCCCACTCTGCACGGTCGATCTCGGGGAAGTCCGTGATGACGCCCGAGCCCTTCGGCCATTCCAGCGGAAAGGTGTTGCTGACGATCCGCTCCGGCGTGAAATCCGACTCCGCCGCGAAGACTGTGATGACCTTCCCCGAGGGCTGGCGGAACGAACCCAGCAGCCGGTAGTCGCCGGCGGGTGCGGGCACGCCCATTTCTTCAGTGAACTCCCGTTGCGCAGCCGCCCATGGGTCCTCGTCCTCGGCGTACTCGCCTTTGGGGACGGACCAGGCCCCGGCGTCCTTGCGCGCCCAGAACGGTCCACCCATGTGGGCGATCCAAAACTGGAGGCCCGACGCCGGATCCCCTCGGTACAGCAGGATGCCTGCGCTCCGGACTGTCATGTTCGCTCCATCGGGCTAGGCTATACCGCCGCGCCTCTGGGGTGTTGCCAAAGTGACCTGAGAGGTTCAAAGTGAAGTAGGTCACAAAAGACCGGGAATCCTGCTGCGGTTCCACCGGGAGCCGTCTACCCGTTGTGGAGGTCAGCCATGAGCCAGACGTCTGAAGAAGTGTACGACGTGACGCCCGAGGGGGACGGACCCAAACTCAAGCGGGTCCTCGGCCCCAAGCTCCTGCTCCTCTTTATCGTCGGCGACATCCTTGGTGCCGGCGTCTACGCCGTGACTGGCACCATGGCCGGCACCGTGGGCGGCATCGTGTGGTTGCCGTTCCTGCTGGCCTTCGTCGTCGCGACGCTGACGGCGTTCTCGTACCTGGAGCTGGTTACGCAGTACCCTCAGGCCGCCGGTGCGGCGCTGTACACGCACAAGGCCTTCGGAATCCACTTCGTCACGTTCCTGGTGGCATTCGCCGTGGTCTGCTCCGGCATCACCAGCGCTTCCACCTCAGCGAACGTCCTCGCCCAGAACTTCTTCGGCGGCCTGGAAGTCAACGGCTGGATGGAAGTGCCTGGACGGGAGGTCATCACCCTGGTGGCGATGGCCTTTATGCTGCTGCTGGCGGTCATCAACCTCCGCGGCGTGGGCGAGAGCGTGAAGTTCAACGTGGTGCTGACCCTCGTGGAGATGATCGCGCTCTGCATCGTGATCGGTGTCGGCTTCTTCGTCATGGCCCAGGGGACGGGGAACGCTGGAGAAATATTCGTCTTCAACGACTACCAGGACAAAGGGTTGTTCCTGGCAGTCACGGCGGCGACATCCATCGCGTTCTTCGCGATGGTTGGTTTCGAGGACTCCGTGAACATGGTGGAGGAGACCCATCATCCGGAGAAGATCTTCCCCCGGACCATGCTCACCGGTCTTGGCGTGGCGGTAATCCTCTACATGCTGGTTGCCATATCCGTGGTCAGCGTGCTCTCGCCCACGGAGCTGGAGAACATCAGGGAAGCCGAGGGGGCGGCCCTCCTTGAGGTGGTGCATAAGGGTTCGCCGGACTTCCCGATCGACAGGATCTTCCCGTTCCTTGCCGTCTTCGCCGTCGCCAACACAGCCTTGATAAATATGCTGATGGCCAGCCGCCTGATCTACGGCATGGCCCGCCAGCACGTCTTGCCCCGGCCGCTCGGGAAGGTGCTCCCGGTACGCCGCACACCGTGGGCCGGCATCCTGTTCTCCACCGTCCTGGCGCTCGGCCTTATCTGGTACGTCACATCCGACCCTCAGAGCAACATCGTGGCAAACCTCTCCGGGACCACCGCGTTCCTGCTGCTATGCGTCTTCACCGTGGTCAACGTGGCCTGCCTGGTCCTGCGCCGCAAGCGGGATCCCAACCGCAAGGTGTTCTTCACCTCGCCGGGGCAGCTGCCGCTGGTCGCCGCGCTGCTGTGCGCCTTCCTGGCCGGCCCGTGGGTGGGCCGGAACGTCATCCAGTACCAGATCGCCGGCGGCCTGATGGCCATCGGTGTGGTGCTCTGGGTCCTCACGTGGCTGATCAACAGAAGGACCAACGCCGGCCCCGGAGGTCCGGGCAGCCTGCACGATATAGGCAAGGAAGACAAGGGCTGACCCTGCTCCCTCCTTCCTAGGCCATGGGGTGGGCTACTGCTTCTGCCGCCCGTCCTCCGTCTTCCCCATGCCAGGATGGATGGCCACGAATTCGATGCCTTCCTGGACCTTCTTCTTCGGACCCCTGGAAAATCCCTTGGCGTCGAGCTGGTTCTGTGCTCGGTATTCGGCCTTGGCTTCGTCGTAGATACGGTTCAGCCGGAGGCCGCTGAATACTTCCTGGGTGCCGTCGGCAAACGTGACAGTCACCTCCGCACTGCCGGGAAAATGGCGCTTCATCCGGATGAAGCCTTCTGCGTCCTGCTGGAGATTGATCATGCTTGGTCCCGCTTTCGTGTGTGGCAGCCTCCAGTCTCTCCTACGCAGGCTCCTGACGGGATAGACAGCCGGGCACCTGTCGTGCGGGGAGAATGGACGGGTGACTTCTCCGAACTCTGCCGCGACGTTTGACCTGGCTGCCATTGGGGCCGGCCTGGCCTTTGCCGATTCCCTCGGCGACCTCACTGCGGCGCTCAGGCGGGACGCAGAGGCCGGGACTGCGGTGGTGCAGGCGCCGCCGGGAACGGGCAAGACCACGCTGGTTCCGCCTCTGCTCGCCAACCTGCTGGCCGGTACCCCTGACGGGCAGCGGCGGGTGGTGGTCACGCAGCCACGGCGCGTGGCTGCCCGCGCAGCAGCCCGGCGCCTGGCCGCACTGGACGGCAGCCGCCTCGGCGACCGGGTGGGCTACACCGTCCGCGGCGAGCGCCAAACGGGCTCCGGCACCGTCATCGAGTTCGTCACTCCGGGGATTCTGCTCCGCCGGCTGCTTGATGACCCGGGACTGGAGACGGCGGGCGCGGTGATCCTGGACGAGGTCCACGAACGCGGGCTGGAGACGGACCTGTTGCTGGGCATGCTCACTGAAGTGCGCCAGCTCCGCGGGGACCTCACCCTGGTGGCCATGTCCGCCACACTGGACGCGCCACGGTTTGCGGCCCTGATTGGTGCCTCCACCGCAGGAACAGAAGATCACGACGGCGGCGGGCCGGCTCCCGTGATCGACTGCCCATCGGCCCTGTACCCCCTGGCCGTTGAATGGATGCCCGCCGGGGCTGCCAGGCTGGACAGCCGCGGCGTGACCCGCGGCTTCCTGGACCACGTTGCGGACACCGCCGCAGGGGCGCACGCCAGGGCCACTCCCGATACGGACACGCTGGTGTTTGTCCCCGGCGCCCGGGAAGTGTCCCACGTTGCAGGACGCCTGCGGGCCAGGACCGGCCCAGGAACGGAAATCCTGGAGCTGCATGGTCAGGTCAGCCCGGCCGAGCAGGACCGTGCCGTGTCCGGTCGCACCGACGAAGCGCTGTCCCGGATCATCGTCTGCACAGACCTCGCCGAATCCTCACTGACCGTCCCGGGCGTCCGCGTCGTCGTTGACTCGGGCCTGACCCGCGAGCCGCGGCGAGACGCAAGCCGGGGCATGTCCGGTCTGGTGACTGTCTCGTGCTCCCGTGCCTCTGCGGAGCAGCGCGCCGGCCGGGCCGCCCGGCAAGGTCCGGGCCTGGTGGTCCGCTGCTACGACCAGAAGGCCTTCGGCGCGGCACCTGCCCATGTCACGCCGGAGATCGCCGTCGCCGACCTCACCGCCGCTGCCCTGGTCCTGGCCTGCTGGGGTTCGCCCGCCGGAGCGGGACTGGCGCTTCCGGATGCGCCCCCGCCGGCAGCGATGCAGGAGGCCGTTGAGGTGCTCCGGGAACTCGGCGCGGTGGCGCAGGACGGCCACGCCACAGCGCTGGGCAGGACCCTGGCGAGGATCCCCGCCGATCCGAGGCTGGCCCGCGCGCTCCTGGACGGCGCCGCCTCCGTTGGCGTACGGACAGCCGCCGAGGCGGTGGCCCTGGTAGCGGGGGACCAACGCGCCCCGGGTGCCGACCTTACGCGGCTCATCGCGGCCCTCCGCACGGGCAAGGAGCCTGGATCCCGGCGTTGGGAGGAGGACGTGAGGCGGATGGAAACCATCGCTCGGAAGGAGGGCGCCGGCGTCGTGCCCCCAGTCCTGAGCGCTGCCCCGAACTCGACGTCTGCCAAGGCGGAAGCGGTGGGTGCCGTCGTCGCCCTCGCATTTCCAGACCGGGTGGCGCGGCGCGTTCCAGGCCAGGGGCCGGAGCGCTACCTGCTGTCGTCAGGCACCCGGGCCGGGTTACCGGCGGGAAGTTCCCTGGCCGGGCATGAGTGGCTGGCCGTTGCGGAGGTGTCGCGCGCAGAGGGCCGGGACGCTGCCGGCACGGGTGCCGTGATCCGTTCCGCTGCACCGATCACGGCGGACACCGCGGAAGCGGCGGCCCGCCACCTCCTCACCGACACTATCGAAGCGAACTTCAGCAGGGCCCGCGTCACAGCACGGCGGGAGCGCCGGCTCGGAGCGATCGTGCTGTCCTCCACTCCGGTCCGCCCCTCCCCGGACGAAGGGCGCGCTGCGGTGGCACGCGCCCTGGCCAAAGACGGGCTGGAAACGATCGGATGGTCGACGGCGGCGGACACCTTGCGCCGTCGGCTCGCCCTGCTCCGCCGCGAACTGGGCGAGCCCTGGCCCGACGTCTCCGAATCCGCACTGCTCGCGCGCCTGGACGACTGGCTGGGGCCGGAGCTTGAGAAATTGGCCGGGGGAGCGGCCACCGGCAGCATCGACCTCACCGACCCTCTGCGGCGGCTCCTGCCCTGGCCCGAAGCTGCGAAGCTGCCGGAGCTCGCGCCGGAAACCCTGGAAGTTCCCAGTGGATCGCGGGTGCGCATCGACTACCCGGACGTTCCGGACCGCGCAACGGCGGCTGGTGCCGCGGCGGCTCCTGGACGGCCTGAACCTGCGGAACCTGGCGCCGGCGGCAGGCCGGTAGTGGCGGTCAAGCTCCAGGAATGCTTCGGCTGGGCGGAGACGCCGAGGCTGGTGGGAGGACGCGTGCCCGTCCTGTTTCACCTCCTGTCACCGGCCCGGCGTCCGCTGGCCGTAACGGACGATCTGGCGTCCTTCTGGTCCGGGCCGTACGCGCAGGTGAGGGCCGAGATGAGGGGCCGCTATCCGAAGCACCCGTGGCCCGAGGATCCATGGACGGCGCAGCCAACCGCACGGACCAAATCCCGGATGTGACGATATCAGCGGGCGGATTCATCGTCCCCGGAAGACAGGGTGAGAGGAACGATACATACCGGAAACGTGGCGTCGACGTGCTGAAACATCACGCCGTTAGGCTCGTCGGTACGTGGACAGCGTGGTCCACACCACGACATGAAAGGACACAACAATGTTGCTTTTGAGTAGCCTTAACCTCCTGCTGGACGCCCGCCGGAGTGACGAGAACCGTCCGTATGGCAGCGGAAACGGCCAGGCCGGGTTCCCCAACGGACAATTGAGTTCCACCGCCTGGGAAGGCTGGTGGCACGAGGACGCCGCATAGCGGGAGGGTCAGCTGCGGGCGCGCATGAAGTCCGCAACCGTCGGGGCCAATGACGCTCCGATGTCTTCGGCGCTTCGCTTCCTGCCTGCGATGGCAAAGGAGTGGTCTCCACCCTCGATCCACTCCACTACGGCGGATGTGCCGATCCGGGACACCACGCCCTCCAATAGTTCCGGAGTGGCAAAGGTGTCGCGGGAACCCTGCAGGAACAACATGGGAAGCGTCAGCCCGTAAAGGTGTTCGTCGCGGATTTTTTCCGGCTTGCCCGGCGGGTGCAGCGGATAGCCGAGGTAAACCAGCCCGGCGGTGTCCATGCCTTCCGCGACGGCCATCGACGCCATCCGCCCGCCGAACGACTTGCCGGCCGCCCAGATGGGTCCGCTCTTCCCGTGCTCCGCGCCCTGCCGCGCTGCCTCGTCCATTGCCGCACGCCAGGCCGCGACCGCCACCGGGGGCCGGTCCGGGAACTTCCGTCCCGCCTCCCGGTACGGAAAGTTGAACCGCAAGGTGGCCACGCCTTCGTCGTTGAGGGCGTCGGTGAACCCGCGCATGAACGGATGCTCCATGCCCGCACCCGCTCCGTGGGCCAATACCAGCGTTGCAAACGGCTGCTCGGGACGGGCATAGGAAGCAGAAACCCCGACGTCGCCCACGGCGATGGTCAGGGGGGACTCTGAGACGGTCATGGATCCATCATGCCGGAAGTCCGCTGGTTCCGACGCCGGGCCCGATGCAATGTGGTTTGCCAGCGGAAAGGCGGGGTGTAGCTTGTCCCCATGGCGAGCGAACAGACTACCCTTACCGTCCCCGGGCCCAACGGCGAGCGTGAGATGCGGATTTCCAGCCCCAGCAGGGTCCTCTGGCCCGAGCTGGGGCTGACCAAGCTGGACCTGGCGCGCTACATAGTGGACGTTGGGGAGGCCTTCATTGCCGCTAACGGCGACCGGCCGGTGGCACTGCAAAGGTACTCAGACAACGTCGACGGAGAGCAGTTCTTCTCAAAGAACCCGCCCAAGGGTACGCCGGAGTTCATCCGGTCGGTGAAGGTGGTTTTTCCGAGCGCGCGCTCGCATCCCATGCTGGTGCTCGACGAGCCGGCGGCCGCGGTCTGGGCCGTGCAGATGAACACTGTGGTGTTCCACCCCTGGCCGTCGCGGACCGGGAATACGGACAACCCCGACCAGCTCCGGATCGACTTGGATCCCCAGCCGGGAACTGACTTCGACGACGCAGTTCCGGCCGCGCTGGCGCTGAAGGAGGTACTGGCGGAGGCAGGCCTGGACTGTTTCATCAAGACATCAGGAAACCGTGGGCTCCACGTTTACGCACCGATCAAGCCCACGCATGAGTTCCTGGATGTCCGGCACGCGGTCATCGCTGCCGCCCGCGAGCTGGAACGGCGCATGCCCGACAAGGTCACTACGTCCTGGTGGAAGGAGGAGCGCGGCGAGAAGGTCTTCCTGGACTTCAACCAGGCGAACCGCGACCGGACCATCGCCGGCGCCTATAGTCCCCGCGCCCTGGCCCACGCGTCGGTTTCCTGCCCCATCACGTGGGAGGAACTGGAGAGCATCAGTCCGAAGGACTTCACCATCCTCACTGTCCCGGACCGGCTGAAAACCGTTGGCGATCCTTGGGCGGACATTAACGCGAATCCGGGGACCATCGACACCCTTTTGGACTGGTGGGACCGTGACGTGAAGGCAGGACTCGGTGAGATGCCGTTCCCGCCCGACTATCCCAAGATGCCTGGCGAGCCTCCGCGTGTGCAGCCCAGCCGGGCGCGCAAGCAGGACTAAGGCGGGATTCACTGACTGATCGGGGGCCCGTTCGTTCCCGCGAGGTGGCACTTAACGGTAGCTCCGCCGTCGAACACTGTCGTTAAGTGTCATCTCGCGGAAGGGAACCTATTCGAAGCGGGAGGGGTCTCCGGTGCCGCGGCGTACCACCTCGGCAACGCCGCTGGAGAAATCCACCACGGTGGTGGGCTCGGACCCGCAGTCGCCGGAATCGATGACTGCGTCCACTTCGTGGTCCAGGCGTTCCTTGATCTCCCAGCCTTGGGTCAGCGGGTCCTCTTCGTCGGGAAGGAGCAATGTACTGGAAAGGAGTGGCTCGCCCAGCTCTGCCAGCAGTGCCTGCACCACGCGGTTGTCCGGGATCCGCACGCCCACAGTTTTCTTCTTGGGGTGCAGCAGCCGGCGCGGGACTTCCTTGGTGGCCGGCAGGATAAAGGTATAGCTGCCAGGGGTAACGGACTTGATGCTGCGAAAGACGTCGTTGCCGATGTTCACGAACTGGCCCAGCTGGGCGAAGTCCTTGCAGACAAGGGTGAAGTGGTGCTTGTCGTCGAGCTTGCGGATGGTCCGGATCCGGTCCAACGCGTCTTTATTGCCCAACTGTGCGCCTAACGCGTAGCAGGAGTCCGTTGGGTAGGCGATCAGGCCGCCGTCGAGCACTATGCGGACGGCCTGCGTGATGGCGCGCGGCTGGGGATCCTGGGGATGAACGTCGAAGTATCTGGCCATGCCCATGAGCCTACGGCCCGGCTGGGAATAGCGCACTCGCGACTTGCCCTCTCAATCAGGCAAATCCTGGCCGACTCAGTAATCATGGTAAATGGCCTTCCTGGTCGGCGGCGTCACAAGATTCATCCGGTCGGGATCAGTGCGGAGCGGGACTGGGCCGAGTGGTCAGCAAACGGCGCGCCTTTGAGCATCGACACCGTTGTCAGGGTGGATACGTCCTCGCCTGTCGATGCAGCCGCTGTAGTTGGCCTGCTGCCGTTCAGCTAGCCGCGGAGTTCCGATTCATCCCCAGATGCCTTCGCCTTTTCGGCTTGGCGTGCCGCGTCGATGATTCCATCAAGGGTCGCAGCGCGAACCACGCCGTACAGGACATAAAAGAAAACGGCTGCGCCCACGGCGCACAGCACCAGAAAATTCAGCGGATTGGCGTCCATGCGTTCTTCCCCCAAGAAGCTACGTTGACCTGATTCGGACATGTCAAAGCCTATCGTCAGATATCTCAGCGATGAGCACGTAGCGGACAGCGAAAGTGCTTGACTGTTTCATGACACTAAATCGAAACCCGGTGGTTGATTCGTTCCTGGAGTCGCTGGATCACCCCTTCAAGCCGGCAATTGAGTCGCTCCGGCTGGCAGTCCTCAACGGCGATGACGCAATAACGGAGCACATCAAGTGGAAAGCACCGAGCTTCTGCTTCAATTCCGTTGACCGGGTGACATTCAACCTGCGCCCGCTGAATCACATTCAGCTCATTTTCCACCGGGGTGCCAAGACGAACGAGGATGTCTTCCATTTTGATGCGTCGAAGTGGAGCGGGCTGTTGGAAATGATCGGGCAAGACCGCGGCCAAGTGATTTTTCCCAGCGCGGAAGTAGCGGCAGCACGGCAGGAGGATTTCGTAAGGCTCGTACGTGAATGGGTTCGTGACTAAGTGTTCGATGCTTCCAGTTTTCGGTCGTAGGCTGAATCGCACACATGATCGACAGGGAGGCAGACGTGGCTGATACGACGGTGGCCGAAACGACAGTGGACCAGGTGATGGCCGAGCTCGCCGCACTCGAGGACCCAAGGGCACGCGAGGTGAACGAGAAGCGCGGGGACGATCACGGCGTGAACCTCAGCAAGCTGCGCGCTGTGGCGAAGCGGCTGAAGACCCAGCAGGAACTTGCGCGCCAGCTCTGGGAAACGAATGACACCGCGGCGAGGCTCCTGGCGCTTCTGATCTGCCGGCCCAAGGCGTACGAGCGCGATGAGCTGGACGCCATGCTGCGCGAGGCAGGTACGCCCAAGGTGCACGACTGGCTCGTGAACTACGTAGTAAAGAAGAGCCCCCACTCCGAAGACCTGCGCCAGTCCTGGTTCGCGGATCCGGATCCAGTGGTCGCCAGTGCCGGCTGGGCGCTGACCACTGAACGCGTGGCGAAGAGTCCTGAAGGTCTGGACCTCCCCGGCCTCCTCGACGTCATTGAGTCCGAGATGCGGGAGGCACCTGATCGGCTGCAGTGGGCGATGAACCATTGCCTGGCTCAGATCGGGATTGAGCACGCCGAGCTCCGCGCCCGTGCACTGGACATCGGTGAGCGACTCGAAGTGCTCAAGGATTACCCGACGCCGCCCAACTGCACTTCTCCGTTCGCGCCCATCTGGATCAACGAAATGGTGCGCCGGGCGGGAGAGAGCCGGGCCGGATAGACAGGTGGACGTCGTTGGGCAACGACACGGCCGCCGTCAAGCGTAGGGAGTGCGGAACAGAGTGACTCCCCATTCAGGGTTATGGAGCACGATGCCAGCTTCCTTTGGCGCGAACTGCAACGGCCCTTGGAGGTACCTTGCCATCCGCTTCTGCTCCTCATCCCACGGGAAGTTGCAGGTGCCAATGGAGCTTTCCATGGACCCCGGCTCCGGCGTGATTGTCTGGCCGACAATGCTAACCCTCAGCGCGTACGAAGCATAGGGGATCCGGACGGTCATCAATGTGCTTCCCCCAACGTTGGAGAACCTTACGGCGTAGTCGCCGGAGCTTAGGCCCGGGCCAGACGGGACTGAGTCCGGCATCAGGGAGCCGGAAGTGAAGTACTGGCACTGCAGCACTCCATTGGCACGGGCCTCTTCCGGGCCTTGTTCCAAGCAGTCGTCTGCACCCTGACTGGAAGCCGTGGGAGGCGCCGGCGGAACCGGTGCGGGAGTCTTGCCCGGCGACAACTCTGCGCCCGTCGAGGGTGCTTGAGCCATAGACGACGGCCTGGCGGCGGTGTGGTTGTCGGAGACTGAGCCCTGCGGAGGCGCCAACCCACACGCAGCTGCTACGACGCCGATAGTAAGGCCCGCCGTCGACAGCACTATTTGCCTGCGCACCCGACGAAAAACGGTCCCCCCAGATGCGTCCATGGTTCGAACCCTACGTGCTCTAGGAGGCTACATCGAGCTTTTCGCCGGACGACCTTCGCAGCGTTCGCTGGATAGCATCCAACGAGAGGCCCAGTTCCTCGGCCAGGGAAGCCACGATCACGAAAGAAGGCGTCGCGATTCGACCCGTCTCGATTTTCCTGAGCGTCTCAGGGGATATTCCTGCTCCGAGAGCCACCTGGACAAGGGTCCGTTCTCCGCGTGCATGACGGAGCATCTCTCCGAGCAGCCTCCCGGCGCGGACATCTTCGGGGCTAAGAGGAACTCTGACCATCCTCCCAGCATAGTACCGTTATAATAATACCGGTTCTATATTGGAGGATTCGTTGATTGAGCTACTCACACCCCGGGAAATTGACCAAGCACGTCACTCGGGCCAATTCGTGGCAAAAACCTTGTCGGACTTGCGTCAGAGAATCGAGCCGGGGACCAATCTCCTGGACATCAACGAATGGGCAGCTTCGATGATCCGGAGCGCAGGAGCCCGCTCGTGTTATGTCGACTATGCCCCGGCGTTTGGGCGCGGGCCATTCGGAAAAGTCATCTGCACGTCCGTCAACGATGCCGTCCTGCACGGACTCCCTCATGACTACGTTTTAGTGGACGGGGACCTGCTCACGCTTGATTTCGCGGCAAGTGTCGATGGTTGGGTCACTGATTCCGCCATCAGCTTCGTTGTAGGGAGTTCTGCCGCGCCCGGGGACCTGAAGATGATTGAAACCACGGAAAAAGCGCTTCTGGCTGGCATCCGGGCGGCCGAGTCCGGAGCCCGTATCGGAGATATCTCCCACGCAATTGGCGCAGTGCTCGAATCAGCGCATTTTGAGGTCAATACCGAATTTGGCGGACATGGTGTTGGAAGCACCATGCACCAGGATCCGCATATTCCGAATATCGGTGCGCCTGGCCGTGGATACGTGCTGCGGCCTGGACTGCTTCTGGCAATAGAGCCTTGGGTTATGGACGGCACCAGCAAGCTGGTGACAGCTCCCGACGGGTGGACCCTGTGCAGCTCCAATGGCCGGCGGACCGCGCATTCCGAGCACACGGTTGCAGTCACGGAATCCGGACCCGTCATTCTCACTCAACTGGCCTAGAACGCTCCGCAGCCGTCGGTGCAAGTGAACTCAGGCCAGTGCAGCGATTTCTTCGACTGCTCGTGTCAGTGCTGCCATGCATCGAGTTCCGCCATGGCCCTCGTCCTCGATGACGATAAGCCGGCTGGACTCCCAGCGCCGGTGCAACTGCCATGCCGTGACGGCGGGGCCGCTGATGTCCCGCCTGCCGTGGATGAGGTAGCCGGGGATGCCATTGAGCTCGTGGATCCGCGGGATGATTTCCCGGCCATCGACGAGGAATCCGTCCTTGGACCAGTAGTGCGTGACCAGGAGCGCGAAGGTCATCCGTTGGCGCTCGTCTTCGAACAGCAGGCCAGGAAGCCAGTTAGGATCAAGCGAAATGTGCGTTGATTCCCACCGGTCCCAAGACAGTGCAGCGAGGCGCGCGTCTGCGCGATCCTGGCCCGCCAGCCGACGAGCGTAAGCATCCACTATCCGTTCGCCGGGGGCCGCGCTGGCCGCTTGTGCGAACTCAGCCCATGCTTCGGGGAAGATGCGTCCAACGTCTTCTGTGATCCACTGGATCTCGTCCCTGCTGCTTGTTGTCACCGCTACCAAAGCGATGCCGAGAACCCGCGCGGGGTACTCCAGGGCATAGGCGAGGGCAAGCGTGCTACCCCAGGAAACGCCGGTCACGATCCACTTCTGTACACCCAAGTGTTCTCTCACAGCCTCGATGTCTTTGATCAAGGCTTGCGTCGTGTTCTCGGGCAGGTGGTCAAGGTCGTCCTGGACGACGGGAGTGCTCTTGCCGCAACCGCGTTGGTCAAGACCGATAGTGCGGAACCGGCCGGGGTCGTGGCGTTTACGGTACCCGCCCCGACCAAGGGAACCGCCAGGGCCTCCATGAAGGTAAAGGACCGCAATCCCGTCGGGATCTCCGGTGGCTTCCCAGTAGATTTCGGCATGGGGCACAGTCACCCAGCCGCTTTTTGCCTGAAATTGCTCGTCCGTCACCGGATCCACAGTATTCGACGTCGTGCCGTTCCGGTTGTTCCCCGGGTTCGGGAAAAGCGAACCCTTACCGGCGGATCGCAGCAATGGCTGCATGCGGCCGCCTGCCGGCGTCATGCCTCGTTTCGACGTCGAGAACCTCGAACCCGGCATCCTGCAGTAGCCGGCTCATCTGGTCTAAAGAGCAGTAGTAAGCCTTTGTGATGGCATGGTCGAATGGCTCGGCGGAAACGCCCTCGAAAAAGCCAATGAGCAGGCGCCCTTGGGGCCTGAGCACGCGTGCGAGTTCGGAAAGAATATGCGGTAGCTCCGCCGGAACCAAGTGAATCAGCGAATACCAGGCGAGCACGCCACTCAGGCCCCCGTCCGCCACGTCCAGGGCACGAACTGAGGAGACCCGGAACAGTACCTCGGGGAAGCGGAGTCGGGCGATCTCTATGAACTCGGGAACGACATCAACACCTGCGATGTCGACACCCCGTTTGTGAAGGTAGTCCGTCCAATGTCCCGGGCCGCACCCGGCGTCGATAACCGGACCGCGAATCTCCCCGGCCCACCGTTCAATCCGGCGCAGGTCGTGCTCGTGCATGTCCTCGATGGCGCCAAGGACGCTCGTGTATTCTGCCGCACGCGCGGCGTAGGCATGCAGAACCTGCGCATCAGTCACGCACCAAGTCTAGGGACAGGCAAGGAGATACCCGGCAATGTCCCGGGCCGCACCAAAGTGATCCGGCCGCCGTCGGACGTCCTCACCCCACGTGCACCCACGGCCGCTTGGTGACATCCGGTTCGGCCTCCCGCAGGATCTCCCGTGTCACGGGAGCGATCTCACCCTCGCCCAGCACCAGGAAGCGCAGGAGGTTCACGGCAGGGTTGCCTTCGGTCCAGCGGAAGTACACGTGCGGCATCAGGCCAGTCACGTCCCGGATATGGAGGAGCACCGAGGCGATGGTGTTGGGTACTACGGGTCCGTGCACCTCCAGCACGGCGAAACCATGCCGCACTACGCCCCGGACTTCCAGCGCCGTTTCGAAGTCGGAGGAATCATCCACGGTGACTTCCAGGAACAGGGGCCGGTAGTCCGAGGGGAAGTGGCTGGCTTCGGTGGCGGACGCCAGCTTCTGCCGGTAGGCCTCCGCGGACTGGCGGAGCGGTTCGTGGGCGATGATGCCGATGGGCCCCGACAGGTTCTCCGCCATGAACTCCAGCGCCTGCGTATCCAACCGGACATGGGTGGCGTGCAATTCGAAGGAACGCAACACCCTGGACAGCAGCGAAATGCTCACGATCCCCAGGATGAAAAACCCCGCAATCCTGATTCCCTCGGGCCGCTCAAAGATGTTGGTGACTGTGGTGTAGACAAAAAGCACGGCAATCACTCCGAACCCCATGGCCCGCTTCCGTTGCTGCAGGCGGCGCGCCGAGAGCGTCACGGCCACCGCCGCCGAAGTCATCAGCACCAGGACGCCGGTGGCGTACGCACCGCCCTGGGCATCGACGTCGGCCTCAAACAGCCATGTGATGAGGAACCCGGTGAGCGTGAAGACGAGCACCAGTGGGCGGACGGCCTTCGCCCATTCGGGGGCCATGCCGTACCGCGGCAAGTATCGGGGAACAAGGTTCAGCAGGCCCGCCATTGCGGATGCCCCGGCGAACCAGAGAATGGCGATGGTGCTGAGGTCATACACGGTTCCGAACCCGTCTCCCAGGTATTCGTGCGCAAGGAACGCCAACGCCCTTCCGTTCGCTTCCCCGCCGGGCTGGAACTCGTGCCCGGGGATCAGGACCACCGTCGTAAAACTGCTCGTCACCAGGAAGGCACTCATGATCATTGCGGCGGCGGTCAGCATCTTCCGTGTCCCCTGGATCCGTCCGGCCGGGTCCCCGTCGGTATCACCGGCGCCACCGCGCACCTGCGGCATCACCGCCACTCCTGTTTCGAAGCCGGACAGTCCCAGGGCCAGTTTGGGGAAGACCAGTAATGCCATGGCCACTGCCATGAGCGGATTGCCGTGCGATGTGTTGAGGGTCTGCCACCAGTCACCGACAGCAACCGGATGGGCCGCCGCCTCGCCGAGCGACGTGGCGATGACCACCACATTGAGCCCCAGGTACAGGACCACCAGTACGACGGCGACGCCGATGGCCTCCTTGAACCCGCGAAGGAAGACCGCGGCGAGCAACGCAAGCAGCACCAGCGTCACTGCCACCTCCTGGCCGTGCAGGAACTCCGGAGCAAACGGGTTTTCGATGAGGTGCGCGGTGGCATCGGCAGCGGAGAGGGTCATGGTGATCATGAAGTCCGTCGCGGCAAAACCGAGCAGCACCAGCACCAGAAGCTTTCCGCCCCACCGGGGGAGCAGCCGTTCCAGCATCGCGATGGACCCCTCACCGCGGGGGCTCTCGCCCGCCACCCTCCGATAGACCGGCAGGGCCCCTAACAAGGTCACAGCAACCAGGACCAGCGTGGCCAGGGGAGAGATGGCACCGGCAGCCAGTGCCGCGATGGCCGGCTGGTACCCGAGGGTAGAGAAGTAGTCCACGCCCGTCAGGCACATCACCTGCCACCAGTGGTGCTTCTTCTCCTCGTCAGCCGCGAGGCCACCTGGGCCCTGGTGTGCGCCTTTGGAGTCCTGCAGTCCGAACAGCAGCCAACTGCCAAAGGCCGCCTTCCGCGTCGGGCGGAGGGCGGACGGGTCGGCCGGGGGCCTGCTCATGGTGGTCATGAAAGCCTTTCAGTCCACAGCACGGCGCCGCGGGCACAGCCGAATCTAGTACCGGCCGGACCTGCGGGACCTGGATTCCCCAGCATCTTGACGCATCCTTAACACCGCTATGACCAACACCACAGCTTGTGCGGCCGGACGGTGAAGGCGTGCAGGATCCTGGTGGGAGAATGGCCGCATGGCACGGGAACGGATAGTCATTGGCCTCAACGGCAGCGACGACGCAGAACTGCTCATCCGCCGCGCCGCCAGGATCCTGGAAAGGAGCGACGGCGGCGAACTGGTGGCCGTCCACGTCCGCACCGCAGAGGATGCGCCGGGAGAATCGCCGCAGGCGCTGGAGGCCCAGCGGCGGCTGGTCGTAGAACTGGGCGGAAGCTACCACACGCTCTCGGCACTTGACCCGGCGTCGGCCCTGCTCGACTACGCCCGCAAGTCCGATGCCACCCACATCGTGGTCGGCCAGTCCCGCCGCAGGCCGTTGGCCGGCCAGCTGTCCGGGCTCCTGTCCGGCGGCAGCGTGGAAACCAGGGTGGTCCGCGGCGCGGGGGACATTGACGTCCAGGTAGTGCCCCGCTCCGCGCCCGTGCACACCCCGCGGCGCAGGAGGCCCACCCTTGGCGGGGCGCGGGCCGGTGCCGGCTTTGCGCTCGCAGCTGCCCTTCCTGTCCTGCTGCAGTTGCTGCTGGCCGCGTTCGACCACAGCGTTGCCACCGCGGTCCTGATCCAGCTTGCGGGCGCCGTCGCGGTGGCGCTGGTGGGCGGGCTGTGGCCCGCCGTCGTCGGCGCGCTGTGGAGCAGCCTGCTGGTGAACTATTTTTCGACGCCGCCGCTGGGGGACCTCGCTGTCAGTGATCCGCAGGACTTCCTGTCCCTGGGTATCTTTGTGGGCGTGTCCGTGGCAGTGGCCGGTGTAGTGGACAGGTCCGCCCGCCGGTCAAAGGAAGCCGCCCGGGCCCAGGCCGAGGCCGCCACGCTGGGTGATCTCGCCTTGGGCGCCTCCCGCTCGGAGGACACCCTCGAAGGCCTCCTGGCGGAAGCCCTGGACGTTTTCGGTGCAACAGGCGCTGGAGTGTTCAGCAGCCAAACCGTGAAAGCGGAAGGCGCTGGACCGGTGTCGGAACTTTCAAGGGACGGGGGCCCGGACGCTGACGGCCGGGTATGGCGGTTGGTGGCCGGTGCCGGGGACATTGCCGGGTGGGAGCCGGGTGTTGCTGTCATAGCGGGCAGCACTGCAGAGCCGGTCGACGCCGATACCCGGCTCGTGCTGTTCGGCCGGCAGGTGCCGGCGTCGGAAAGCAGGCTGCTGGGTGCCTTTGCGGTCCACGTCAAAGCCCAGCTGGAGCGCCGGCAGTTGGCCGTAAGTCGCCGCGAGGTGCTGCGCCTGGCCGAAGGGAACACCATGCGCACTGCCATCCTGCGGGCTGTTTCGCACGATCTGCGGACGCCACTGGCCGGAATCAAGCTCGCCGCAGGTGGACTGCTGCAACGGACAGTCACCTATACCGCTGCTGAGGAGAGGGAGTTGCTGGAAACCATCGATGAGTGCACCGACCGGCTGGACCAGCTAGTCGGTAACCTCCTGGATATGTCAAGGATTACCGCCGATTCGGTTATGCCCACGCTTGGGCCGGTTCGGTGGAGCGACGTTGTTTCCCCGGCCCTCCGTGGGCTGCCGGAGGGAACTGTCCGGGTTGAACTGCCGGCCAACATGCCTGTCGTGGAAGCCGATCCGGTGCTGCTGGAACGCGTCATCGCCAACATCGTCGAAAACGCCGTCAAGTACGCCCCCGGATCCGGCATCACCATCACCGGCGCTTCCGACGGAATGGGTGCAGACACCCTGGATGGCTATCCTTCCGGAGAGTTGCGGATCATCGACCACGGCGCTGGCGTACCCGCCCAAAAAGTGCTGGACATGTTCCGGCCGTTCCAGCGGCTCCACGACCTTCCCCAATCCACGGGGGTGGGCCTGGGCCTGGCCGTCGCGGACGGATTCATCAAGGCCATGGGCGGCACGCTGACCGCACAGGAGACTCCCGGCGGGGGATTGACCATGGTCATCACGTTGGCCCTTTCCACCGGCGAAGCGGGCGCGCGCCATGCTGCAGGCCAGCCGCGGCAGGATGCCACGTGAACGCGGCCCAGACACACTCTTCGGGCACGCATCCGGGCCAACGGACCAGCGTCCTCGTGGTGGACGACGACCCCCACCTGCTGAAGGCGCTCCGGATCACGCTCCAGGCCCATGGCTATGCCGTGGATACAGCGGCCGACGGCGGCAGCGCCTTGCGTGCCGCATCGCACCGGCCGCCGGACCTGATGGTTTTGGACCTCGGGCTACCGGACCTGGACGGAGCGGAGGTACTCCGGGAACTCCGCCGCTGGAGCAGCCTGCCGGTGCTGGTGCTGTCCGCCCGCCATGGCTCCTCGGATAAAGTGGACGCCCTCGACGCCGGCGCGGATGACTACATCACCAAACCCTTCGGTCTGGACGAACTCCTCGCCCGGCTGCGCGCGCTGCTCCGCCGTGTGCCCGAGCCCGAATCGGCACCCACCGTGGCGGCCTCGTCCTTCACTGTGGACCTTGCCCAGCGGCGCGTCACCAGGGATGGCGACGCTGTGCGGCTGACACCCACCGAATGGAGCATCCTGGAGCTGCTGGTCCGGAACCCGGCCCGGCTGGTAACGCAGCAGCAACTCCTGCTGGACGTCTGGGGGCCTGCTTACCAGAAGGAAGCCAATTACCTGCGCGTGTACATGGCGCAGCTTCGCCGGAAGCTGGAGACCGACCCCGGAAACCCGCGCCACCTGCTCACCGAACCCGGCGTGGGGTACCGGTTCGTGCCTTGAGCCACGCCGTCGGCCAACAGTGAAACCGGCGGCCAGGGAACCCTATGAAGCCGGGTGGAATTGGGGCAGTATGTTGACTGTTCCTTTCCGATTCCGTTCCGTACCGCAAGGAGATTTGTCCATGCCAACGACGCTCAACCCCTACCTCGGATTCCGCGACAACGCCCGGGAGGCGATGACCTTTTACCAGTCCGTGTTCGGCGGCGACCTTGCCCTGAGCACGTTCGGCGAATTCCAGGCCAGCGAAGATCCGGCAGAGGCCGATAAAATCATGCATGGCATGCTGACCACCGATAAGGGCCTGGTACTGATGGGGGCAGACACCCCCAACGGCATGGACCTCGCGCAGGGCAGCTCCATCTCGGTTTCCCTCAGCGGCGATGACGAAGCAGAGCTCCGCGGCTACTGGGACAAGCTGTCCGGCGACGGCGGCTCTGTGACCGTTCCGCTGGAACCGGCACCTTGGGGCGACATCTTCGGCATGTGCACGGACAAATTCGGTACCGCCTGGTTGGTAAACGTCAATAACCCCCTGGCGGCTCCCGCGTCCTAGGCAGGCCCGAAGCCATAGTCCTTGAGCAGCTGCCTCGCGCGGTGCGACGATAGAAGCGTGCAGCCCATCCTGGATTTTATGGCCCATTACTGGTGGCTGGTCTTTCCGCTCAGTGGTGTCATGGGCGGTTGGGCCAAGGCGTGGCAGAACTCCACCGAGCGCAGGCACCAGCGCCGGGTGGAGCTCTACAAGCTGAGGAATCTGACGCTGCAGGCGGAGCAGGTAGCCGAGGCCGAAGTGGCCATGCTGATGGCCAGTCATGACGCCGTGAACAAACGATGGCTGGACTACGAGCTCGATGTAGGCAAGCTGATCGATTTTCCCTTGATGACTGATGTCCGCGAACCCCTGACCGTGGCGTTCCTGCGGGCGAAACGCGAGGCCGACGGGCTTCGGCCTGCCGCGGCTAAAGAACTCACGGTGCCCTCCCGGCTCGAGGCCTACCGCTCGGCGGTCAACGGCTATGAGGTGGCTTTTTCCGTAGCCGAACGCGAGGCCAGGCGCATCAAGGATTCGAACTTTTCGGGCCCTGAGCGTGAACGCCTGGCTACAGCCAGGAAGCTGCTTCGTCTCGCGGAAGACAGCGCAGCCACGCCGGCAGAGCGTCAGGCAGCGTACAAGCGGGCTCGCCGCGAACTGGACGGTCTGATTGTCCTTCCCGACGCCACGGTGATAGCTCTCGAGGAGAAAGTGGCGCCCATGCTGGACTCCGGCCACGCCCCGGACTACCCACAACGCTAGAGCTGCGGTTCGGCTGTGCGGAACGTCACCCTCTACTTGGATGTGGACGGAGTCATCTGCCCTTTCGGCCCCGCCGGCAGGAGCGAATGGGGCAGCGAATGGTGCCAGGCCGATGCCGGTTTGCTGCCCGTGGCCTATGCACAGGAACTGGTGGACGGGCTCAATGACCTCGCCGCGAGGTCGGGCGTCGCGTGCATTTGGCTTACCAGCTGGGAGGAGATGGCGCCGGAATACCTGTGCCCCGCCATTGGACTGGACGGCGGCCGATGGCCATACCTGACCGCTGACGGCGGCAATACAGGGGAGCGGTGGTGGAAGCTTGCGGCGCTCCAGGCGGATCTGGAACGTAGTAGCCCGGAGCGCATTGTCTGGATCGACGACCAGCTCCGGTTCGAGAAAGAGGCACAGCAATGGGCCCGGTTCCTCGGCGCGCGGATCCTCCTGGTCTCGCCGGATCCACGGCTGGGAATTTCGCCCGCGGAACTCGAATCCGTCAGTTCCTTTCTGATATCGCCGCTGTTTTGACCTGATGCCCGGTACGCGTACGATCGATAAGGTTTCACGCCGGTTGTGTTAACGCCACAGGTCATTCCACGCGAACAGCTGGTGAATTATGGTGTGCAAGGCAGCCGGGGGAAAGAAACTGCTGAACGTCGACTCTGCAGATTGGGCAACAGGTGGATATCACCTTCATGGTGGCGCTGGTCATCGCACTGGCACTATTTTTCGACTTCACGAACGGCTTCCATGACACCGCGAATGCGATGGCCACGCCTATCGCCACAGGTGCCATCAAGCCAAAAACGGCGGTGACACTCGCCGCTGTCCTGAACCTGGTGGGCGCATTCCTGTCAACGGAGGTCGCCAAGACAGTTTCCGGCGGCATCATCAGGGAAGGCTCCGACGGCGTCCAGATCACGCCGGACATCATCTTCGCCGGCCTGATGGGCGCCATCCTGTGGAACATGATCACCTGGCTGAAGGGCCTGCCGTCCAGTTCGTCCCATGCACTGTTCGGTGGACTGATCGGCGCGGCCATCGCGGGGATCGGGTTCAACTCCGTCAATCTGGAGACACTCCTGCAGAAGGTCATCCTGCCGGCCATCTTCGCCCCCCTCATCGCTGGGATTGTGGCCTACATCTGCACCAGGCTCGCCTATGCCCTGACCGCCCGCCACGACCCCGAAACGGGCAGCAAGCTCACGCAGAAGCGAGGCGGATTCCGCACCGGCCAGATCTTTACCTCCAGCCTGGTGGCACTGGCGCACGGCACTAATGACGCGCAGAAGACCATGGGCATCATCACCCTGGTCCTGATTGCCGCAGGAACCCAGGCACCAGGCTCCGGCCCGCAGTTCTGGGTCATCGCCGCGTGCGCCATTGCCATTGCCGTAGGCACCTATGCTGGCGGCTGGCGCATCATCCGCACCATGGGCTCCGGGCTCACCGAGGTTAAGCCCGCCCAGGGTTTCGCGGCCGAGACCAGCACCGCTTCGGCCATCCTGGCCTCCTCCCACCTGGGCTTTGCCCTTTCCACAACGCAGGTTGCGTCCGGATCGGTCATCGGCTCCGGCATGGGCCGCAAGGGCACCACGGTCCGCTGGAACATGGTGGGCAAGATCGCGCTGGGCTGGCTGTTTACACTCCCGGCCGCGGGCATTGTCGGTGCCTTGACGGCATTGCTCGTCAAGACAGGCGTGGTGGGTGTACTGATTGCCGCCGTCGCCGGTACGGCTGCCGTGCTGTTTATGTTCTTCTACTCCCGTAAGTCCCATGTTGGCCACCACAACGCCGTGGAGGTCGAGGAAGCCGGGCAGGTCGTCCGCTTCGCCAAGAAGAAAGCCCTCGCGCGGGCCCGCGCCCGCACCAAGGACAAGACCGCAGCTGAAGCCCCAGCCGAAGCGTCTGAGCAGAAGGATACGCAGCGATGAAGTGGTTGGAACTCCTGACCGTAGGCGGCGCCACCTTGGTGGCTGCCGTGACCGTAGTAGTCCTGTACTCGCTTGGCGTCCGGCTGACCGCCATCGCCGGTGACGCCCAGCAGGCCTCGCCGCGCGCCAAACGCTCCTTCGCATATATCTGTTTCGGCCTCTGCGGTGTTGCCGTGCTGTTTGGGCTGTACCTGATCATCCCGTACTTCAGCAAGTAGTTTTTTCCGGGGGATAGGCCCCGGCGGGGAATAGCTAAGACTGTTGCGACGAGCCCGGACTGCGGGTGGAGTATGGGAACCCGGAGTCGAAATGACTACGCTTGAGCCATGTCCCGCTTCCAGTACTTCGTGGCCGCGTCCCTGGACGGCTTCATCGCCACCGCACATGACGACCTCACCTGGCTCCTGCAATTCGACGGCTTCGACGGCGGGCAGGACAGCTACGACACCTTCATGGAGGGCGTGGGCTGCATCGTCATGGGCGGGGAAACCTACGCCTGGCTGATGAAGCACGAAGCCGGCAAATGGCCCTACCCGTCCACGCCCTGCTACGTCTTCACCCGGCACGAGCACACGGCGCCGGCCGGTTCAGACGTCACATTTGTCCGCGGCCCGGTCCGGGAGTTCGTACAGGATTTCAAGGACGACGCCGGCGGGAAGAATGTGTGGGTGGTGGGCGGCGGCAACCTGGCAGCCCAGTTCGCCGCTGCGGGGTACCTGGATGAACTCATCCTCTCGGTCATCCCGGTGGTGCTGGGCGATGGCAAGCGGTTGTTGCCGCTGGAAGGCCCGACGGCGCCACTGGAGCTGACTGCTTCGCGCACCATGGGGCGGGGGGTAGTTGAGTTGCGCTACAACCTCAACCCTGCGGACACGGCTGGCTAGGATCCCCTGCCTGCTGGACTAGTCGCCCTTTTTCGCGGACCCATTGTCCCTGAGCATGTTGGTGATGCGGGCCGTTGACAGCCGCCTGCCCTTGTCATCGGTCATGACCACCTCGTGTGTGGTCAGCGTCCCGCCGAGGTGGACGGCGGTGCACGTACCGGTGACGGTGCCGGCCGCAACGGACCGGTGGTGGGTGGCGTTGACCTCGATGCCCACGGCATGCCTGCCGGCGCCGGCGTGCATGCCCGCCGCAAAGGATCCCAGTGTTTCGGCCAGCACAACGTGGGCTCCGCCATGCAGGATGCCCGCCACCTGGGTGTTGCCTTCCACCGGCATGGTGGCCACCGTCCGCTCGGGACTCATCTCCAGGAAGTGGATGCCCATCTTGAGCACCAGGGCACCGATCCCATATCCGCTGAGCCACTCATGCAGCTGTTCGGGGATGCCTGCTGTGACCAACTCCTCAGTAAAGGGGCCGGGCGTGAAATTGTCCATCATGGGAACTAGGCTGGCACCTGTGAGTGAAACTACCAAACCGGCCCCCTTCCCTTCCGAAACCGTTGCCCTTGAGGCTGACGCCGCCCTGCAGGACATCAAGGTCCCGCCGGCCGGGGGCCGGGTTTCCGCTACCGAGGCTCCCGTCATTCCTATTACCAGCCAGCCGCGCCTCCTGGTGCTGGACGGGCATTCGATGGCGTTCCGGGCGTTCTTCGCGCTGCCCGCCGACAAGTTTTCCACCGCCAACGGACAGCACACCAACGCAATCCACGGCTTTACCTCCATGCTGATCAACCTGATCAAGGAACAGCAGCCCACGCACATCGCCGTCGCCTTCGATGTCTCGGACGAGACCACGCACCGCAAAGCCGAGTACAGCGACTACAAAGGTGGCCGCAACGAAACGCCCCGGGAGATGAGCGGCCAGATCGACCTCATCGACAAGGTCATGCAGGCGTGGGGCATCAAGACCATCAAGCTGCCCGGCTACGAAGCGGACGACATCCTGGCAACGCTGTCCGTGATGGGGGAGAAGGCCGGCTACGAAGTCCTCCTGGTCACCGGCGACCGCGATGCGTTCCAGCTCATCACCGACAACGTTTTTGTGTTGTACCCCCGCAAGGGTGTCAGCGACATCCCCCGGCTGGACGCTGCGGCAATCCAGGAGAAGTACTTTGTCACGCCGCCGCAGTATTCCGACCTCGCCGCGCTGGTGGGGGAGTCCTCCGATAACCTTCCGGGTGTTCCGGGTGTCGGGCCCAAGACCGCCGCGAAGTGGATCAACCTTTACGGCGGACTCGAGGGTGTCCTTGAGCACGTGGATGCGATCGGCGGCAAGGTGGGCGACGCCCTCCGGGAAAACATCGAGGACGTTAAGCGCAATCGCCGTCTGAACCGGCTCCACACTGACCTCGAACTGCCGGTGACCCTGGAGGACCTCGCGGACCCGCGGCCGGACGAAGCTGCCCTCGAGCAGTTGTTCGACGAGTTGGAGTTCAAAACCATCCGTGCCCGGCTCTTCGCGCTGTACGGCAGCGAGGACCTGGAACCGGCGGAGCGCGAGAACGTCGCAGTGCCGGAGTATAAAACCCCGTCCAACGCAGCAGAATTGGGTGCTTTCCTCGCTGCCGGTGCAGGGAAACGCTCGGCCGTCGCCGTTGACCTTGTTCCCGGCCGAATCGGCGAAGACGCCGCAGCCATCGCCATTGTCCGTGACGATGCGGCCGTATACATCGACCTCGCCGGCCAGGACGCCGCAGCCGAAAACGTCCTTGCGGACTGGCTGCGGGACGCGTCGTCGCCCAAGGTCATGCACGGCTACAAAGCTGCCCTGAAGGCGCTGTCCAGCCGCGGCCTGGGTCTGGAAGGGGTGGTGGATGACACGTCCATCTCCGGCTACCTCATCCAGCCGGACCGCCGCACCTATGAACTGGCCGAGCTCGCCCAGCACCACCTGAACGTGAGCATCTCCTCCGAGACTGCCAAAGCAGGCCAGCTTGAGCTGTCGTTCGACGGCGATGACGCCGCCGCCGCTGACGCACTGGTCCAAGTGGCCGCCGTCGTCCAGGCGCTGAGCCGATACTTCGAATCGGAACTTGCCGAACGCCAGGCCGCGGACTTGCTGGCCACCCTGGAATTGCCTGTCAGCAGGGTGCTGGCCGACATGGAGCTCGCCGGCATCGCCATCGATATGCCCCGTATGGATGAGCAGCTCGCGGACCTCGCCAAGGTAATTGACAACGCCCAGGAACTCGCGTTCGCGGCGATCGGCCACGAGGTCAACCTCGGTTCACCCAAGCAGCTCCAGACTGTTCTGTTCGAGGAACTGCAGTTGCCGAAGACCAAGAAGATCAAATCGGGCTACACCACCGATGCCGCGTCGTTGAAGAACCTGTTGGAAAAAACCGGGCATGAATTCCTGGTCCAGCTCATGGCCCACCGCGAGTCCTCGAAGCTGCGCCAAATGCTGGAGTCGCTGAAGAAGTCCGTCACGGAAGACGGCCGGATCCACACCACCTACGCGCAGAACGTCGCAGCCACGGGCCGGATCTCTTCCAATAACCCCAACTTGCAGAACATCCCCATCCGCAGCGAGGAAGGCCGGCGAGTCCGCGGCATCTTTGTGGTCAGCGAAGGCTATGACTGCCTGCTGTCCGCCGACTACTCGCAGATCGAAATGCGCATCATGGCGCACCTTTCGGGGGACGCCGGCCTGATCCAGGCCTACAAGGACGGCGAGGACCTCCACCGCTTTGTGGGCTCCAACATCTTCCACGTCCCCACCGACCAAGTCACCAGCGCCATGCGTTCGAAGGTCAAGGCCATGTCATATGGCCTCGCCTACGGCCTGACGTCCTTTGGCCTCTCCAAGCAGCTGGAAATTTCCGTCGACGAAGCCCGGACACTCATGAAGGACTACTTCGACCGGTTCGGCGCCGTTCGCGACTACCTCCGCGGGGTGGTGGACCAGGCCCGGATTGACGGCTACACCGCCACTATCGAGGGGCGCCGCCGCTACCTCCCGGACCTCACCAGCACGGATCGCCAGCTGCGCGAGAACGCAGAACGCATCGCGCTGAACTCGCCCATCCAGGGCTCGGCGGCGGACATCATCAAGCGCGCCATGCTGGGTGTGCACGAGGAACTGGCGGCCCAGGGCCTGAAGTCCCGTATGCTCCTCCAGGTCCATGACGAACTGGTGCTCGAAGTGGCTACCGGCGAGCGGGAAGTGGTGGAGAAACTCGTCACCGAACAGATGGCCGGCGCCGCGGACCTCAGCGTCCCCCTCGACGTACAGATCGGCGTGGGTCCGAGCTGGTACGACGCCGGGCACTAGGAACGCCAGCGGCACAGGCCAGGGGCAGGGGCAGGGGACCGAAGGGCGGGGCGCGATGGACAAGTACGACGTCAGGAAACAGTTCAAGGAACTGTACGCGCCCCGCGCCCGGGACTTCGCGGTGGTTACCGTGCCCCCGCTGAACTACCTGATGCTGGACGGCCAAGGTAACCCCGGAACTGCGCCCGAGTACGCCGCTGCCCTGGAAGCGCTGTACTCGGTCTCCTATGCCGTGAAGTTTGCCAGCAAGCACGCGGGCCGGGACTACGCCGTCGGGCCGCTGGAGGGTCTATGGATGGCCGACGATCCCGGGGCCTTCACCCGGGGCGACAAGGACAGTTGGAAGTGGACCATGATGATCCCGCAGCCCGACTGGATTGGACCCGCCGACCTCCAGGACGGCATCGCAAACGCCGCTGCGAAGAAGGTGCCGCGGCTGGACCGGCTCCGGCTTGAGACGCTCGACGAAGGGCTTTCGGTGCAGATCCTGCACATCGGCAGCTACGACGACGAGGCTCCCACCCTGCACCGCCTGCACCATGAGTTCATGCCGGCCAACGGCTTCGGGTTCGCCGGGCCGCACCACGAGATCTACCTCAGCGACGCCCGGAGGGTGGCGCCGGAAAAGCTCAAAACTATCCTCCGCCAGCCCGTGCGGAGGATCTGACCCACCTCGCGACCGTGTGTTGTTGCTGGCCAGAGGCCCGATGGGTTGGTTAGGCTCGGCAATGTGGCTGAACTGAGTGGAAACTACGAAATCCGGCGCTTCGACGCCGTCTCCAAAGATGAGCACGGATACGCCGAAGCGGAAAAGTGGGTCAGGGCAGTGGCCTTTGGCTTCCACGAGTCCACCCGGAGCCCGGAGCACGTGGCGAAGTCCCTGGCGACCTACCGGGCTGACCGCCGTGTCCTGACCGGCGCATACCAAACGGGGGAGGTGGCTCCCGGTTCCCTCCCCGCGGATGTCCCCGTCGCCACCTTCGGGACGCTCCGCAAGACCCTCAACATCGGCTTCGGCCGGATGCTGGAAACCCAGATGGTGACCGCCGTGACCGTGCGCACCTCGCATCGGCGCCGCGGCCTCCTGCGCAGGATGATGTCCGAGGACCTGGACCTGGCCCGCCGCGACGGCATCGCGATGGGCGCCCTGACCGCCTCCGAAGGGTCCATCTACGGACGGTTCGGCTACGGCGTGGCCAGCTTCGAACGCACCGTAAAAGTGGACACAACAGTGCGGTTTCAACTGAACCACCAGGCCGTCGGCACTGTGGAAGTGGCCGAACCCACAGTGCTGCTGGACGTGGCACCACAAATCTTCGACCGTGTCCACCGCGTGACGCCGGGATCGATCGGCCGCCAGGAGTGGTACCGCCAGCTGGCTTCGGGGTCCCTTGGCCGCGACGGAAAGGAGGATCCGGCCGTCAAAGTGGCGTTGCACTACGGTCCTGATTCCACCGTGGACGGCTATGTCTCCTACAAATTCCTGGGCTGGGATACAACGCCCTACACGGTCGAGGTGGTGGACCTGGTGGCCGCCACCAACGAGGCGTACCTCGAACTCTGGCAGTTCCTGGGCGCCATCGACCTGGTGGAACGGGTCACCTGGGCGGAGGCGCCGATGGATGATCCGCTGGCCTGGGCGCTGGCCGATCCCCGCTGCATCGAGTCCTCGGACGGCCGGGACATGCTCTGGCTCCGGATTCTGGATGTTCCTGCGGCACTTGAAGCCCGGCATTATCCCGTGGACGGCAGGCTGGTTCTGGACGTCCTTGATCCGCTTGGCCTCACGGCTGGGACGTACGCCTTGGAAGTCACAGGCGGCGAGGTCGCCGTCGTACGCCTTGAGAAGGAAGAGGCAGACCTGACGCTGGATGTCTCCGCCCTGTCATCAATTTACCTCGGCGGGGTCTGCCCGGTTACGCTGGCGGCGGCTGGGCGGATCCGCGAACACAAGCAGGGCGCGGCGCTCCAGGCTCGTGGCATGTTTGCGGTTGAGCGGTCCACGCATTGCCTGACCCACTTCTAGGGGCTCCTGCCGGATCCAAGGACAATTCATGGGGGATATTGGGGCACCGGGGCTGACAGGCCGCCGGGCACTTTTGCTTGGCGTTACGTCGGGCGTTTTCGCGGCGGTGTCGGCGTGTGCCGCGCCGTCCGCAACCGGGACCGGCGGAGCGGCCAGTCCGGTTCAAACACAGAATCTGGCCGCGGCAGCCTCGCCGGTGCCAACTGTGCCTGGACAGCCCGTGCCAGTGCCCACAGAAGGCCCGCCAACCCAGGCCCCACCAAGCCCGCCGGTCGTGGTGCAACCGCTGTCGAAGGCCCAGGTCGTGGCGGAGTTCGCCGGCAGGCGCCCTACCGAGTGGGGACTGGAGGTGACCGGCGTGGTGACCAGGTCCGCCACGCAGAGAACGGTCATCACCCTGGATGCCTGCGGCGGCCCGGGCGGTTCCGGAGTTGACCAGGAGCTCCTTGCCACCCTGCGGCGGCTGAACATTCCGGCCACCTTGTTTGTGAACGCCCGGTGGATCCACACGAACCGCCAGCTCGCCGCCGAACTCGGCGCAGACCCGCTGTTTGAACTGGCCAACCACGGCTGGCTTCACCGGCCGCTGTCCGTCAACGGCAGAACCGCCTACGGCATCCCCGGCACCGCGAGTGTCTCGGACGCTTACGACGAACTGACAGGCTGCCAGGACGTGCTCACCGAGGCCGCCGGTCAGCCGTCACGCTTTTTCCGGGCAGGCACGGCGTACTTCGACGACGTGGCAGTCGCGATGACCCGCCGCTTGGGCATACTGCCTGTGAATTTCAGCATCAACGCCGACGCCGGTGCCACCATGCCACCGGCAGCAGTCGCTTCGGCCCTATCCGCCGCAGGACCCGGAGACATCGTCATCGCGCACTTCAACAAGCCAGGCAGCGGCACCGCAGGTGGCTTTCGGCAGGCGCTGCCCCGGCTGCAGGATGGGGGTACCGCGTTTGGCCGCCTGGGCGACGTGCTGCCCGCGCTTTGACCCGTGTTGGCCCCTACGACTAGAATAAACGGGCGTGTACTACGTGCACGTTTCTAGAATCCACAAAATCAGGATGACCCGGCAGATCCTCGTGATCTGCCGAGACCTGCGCCTGCGTTCCATAACGCGGGCGCGGTGGTTTGCCTGACCGACTAACTATCCACAACGGAGCCCCTACTACATGACCATCACCTCCACCGAGAAGCCCGGTACCCCCGTAGTCGCCATTAACGACATCGGTACCGCTGAGGACTTCCTCGCAGCAGTCGACGCCACCATCAAGTACTTCAACGACGGAGACCTCGTCGAAGGTACCGTCGTCAAAGTCGACCGCGATGAAGTTCTGCTCGACATCGGTTACAAGACCGAAGGTGTCATCCCCTCCCGCGAGCTTTCCATCAAGCACGATGTTGATCCCGGAGACGTCGTCTCCGTTGGCGATCAGGTCGAAGCCCTGGTGCTCACCAAGGAAGACAAAGAAGGCCGCCTGATCCTCTCCAAGAAGCGCGCTCAGTACGAGCGTGCCTGGGGCGACATCGAGAAGGTCAAGGAAGAAGACGGTGTTGTCACCGGTACCGTCATCGAGGTTGTCAAGGGTGGTCTTATCCTCGACATCGGTCTGCGCGGCTTCCTGCCCGCATCCCTCGTCGAGATGCGCCGTGTGCGCGACCTTGCTCCGTACATCGGTCAGCAGATCGAAGCCAAGATCATCGAGCTGGACAAGAACCGCAACAACGTTGTCCTGTCCCGCCGTGCATGGCTCGAGCAGACCCAGTCCGAGGTCCGCTCCACGTTCCTCAACAAGCTGGAAAAGGGCCAGGTCCGTCCCGGCGTCGTTTCCTCCATCGTCAACTTCGGTGCCTTCGTGGACCTGGGCGGCGTAGACGGCCTCGTCCACGTTTCCGAGCTGTCCTGGAAGCACATCGACCACCCGTCCGAGGTTGTCGAAGTTGGCCAGGAAGTCACCGTCGAGGTTCTCGAGGTCGACCTGGACCGCGAGCGTGTTTCCCTGTCGCTCAAGGCTACGCAGGAAGATCCGTGGCAGACCTTCGCCCGCACCCACGCCCTCGGCCAAGTTGTTCCGGGTAAGGTCACCAAGCTCGTTCCGTTCGGTGCGTTCGTTCGCGTCGAAGACGGCATCGAAGGCCTCGTTCACATCTCCGAGCTGGCTGTCCGCCACGTTGAGCTTGCTGAGCAGGTTGTCTCCGTTGGCGACGAGCTGTTCGTCAAGGTTATCGACATCGACCTCGAGCGCCGCCGCATCTCCCTCTCCCTCAAGCAGGCTAACGAGGGCGTTGACGCCGAGAGCACCGAATTCGATCCGGCTCTCTACGGCATGGCCGCTGAGTACGACGAAGAGGGCAACTACAAGTACCCGGAGGGCTTCGACCCGGAGTCCAACGAGTGGCTTGAAGGCTACGAGAACCAGCGCGCCGCCTGGGAGCAGCAGTACGCTGACGCCCAGACCCGCTGGGAAGCACACAAGAAGCAGGTTGCCCAGCACGCTGCCGACGACGCTGCAGCTGCAACGTCCGGTGACAGCGATTCCGGCACCACCAGCTACTCCTCCGAGCCCGCTGCGGCCGAGACCGGTGCAGGTACGCTTGCTTCGGACGAGGCTCTTGCCGCTCTGCGCGAGAAGCTGACCGGCAACTAATTGCCACCGGCCCCTTCCCGGGCCAACACCATGGGCCCCTGCATTGAGCAGGGGCCCGTGGTCTTTAATACCTGTGTGCTCGACGGGAATGCGTAACTTTTGGCGGCGTCAGCCACGGCTTGCCCTGCAGCTGCGGGCTGAGGGCATCGGCCGGACGGCAAAAGTGACGCAATCCGGTCGGGGTTACCGCTAAAGTACGACGGCGGCCCTCACCGCGCCGCCGTCGTCGTAAGCCAACTGGGCGCCCGCCCTGCTGAGGAGGCGCTGGGCGCCAATGTTGTCTGCCGTGGTGTGGGCAATAACTTGCCCCAGCCCGGCACGGCGTGCTTCCGCCAGCACCAGGTCGAGTGCGGCGGCGCCCACCCCGTGCCCGCGGAATCCGCGGCCCAGCCAGATGCCGGTCTCGGCCACACCTTCTGCAGCCCGTTTAAGCCTTATCGCGCCTGCGGGGCTGCCGTCGCACAGCACAGCCCAGCTCTTTTCCCTGGCCGGTCCGTCCAGGCCGGCGTAGGCAGCACGGTGATAGGCACGGAACCAGTCGATCCGTTCGGTGGTCCACCCGGTCGCGTTGCCCAGGGGCGGAGTGACTTCATCAGCCGTGGCGTCGCAGGTGGCCAGTGCAAGGAGCTGCTCCAGCATGGGTTCGTCGACTTCGGCCAGTCGGACCTCAGGGGAGCGGGACATCGATCCACTCCGTTCCTGTGGGTGTCAGCCCGGCCTTTCCGGCGGTGAGTGACAGAACACGTTCGGCGGCTGCGGCGATTTCGGCTGGTTCGTCGGCAATGGCCAGGCGAAGCACGGTTTCCCGCGCGCCGTAACTGGTTTCCGCCATCACATATCCCGCCGCCCGCAGGTCATTCTCCAGCCGGCCGGCGGCGGCGTGCGGAACGGACACTTCGCAGATCCGCAGCCGTCGGCGCCTGACCAGCGGAGCCACGTCCAAAGCAGAGGACACGGACTCTGAGTAGGCACGTACCAGTCCGCCTGCCCCCAGGAGGATGCCGCCAAAATAACGCACGACGACGGCGCTGACGTCGCTGAGGTCCGTTGCGCCCGGTGCGCTTTCCCTTTTGATGAGTACTTCCAGCATGGGGATGCCGGCTGTGCCGGACGGTTCGCCGTCGTCACTGGACCGCTGGATCCCGCGATCCGGTCCGAGGACGAAGGCAGAGCAGTGGTGGCGGGCATCGTGGAATTCGCGCCGCAGCCCGTTCACCAGGTCGCGTGCCGCTTCCTCGGTGTCTGCGCGGCGGAGCACCGTGATGAACCTGGACCGTTTGATCTCAAGCTCGTGCCGGAACTCTTCACCCGCGGCAAGGGTGGTGTAGGACGTTGCCCGGCTGTCTTGCTCTTGCACCATCCGAGTCTAGGCCCCACCACCCCTTCACCTCGTGACGCCCGGCCAGGGAACCCACGCGGGGCCCACTAGTAGGCTGGTGGGGTGCTGAAGATCGGTTTGACGGGCGGCATCGCCTCGGGGAAGTCAGTGGTGGCCTCTCGCCTGGCTGAGCTCGGTGCCGTGCTCGTGGATGCCGACGCCTTGGCCAGGGACGTCGTCGAACCGGGAACACCGGGCCTGGCACGGGTGGTGGAGGCGTTTGGGCAGGACATGCTCGATGGTGCCGGCCGGCTGGACCGGGCCCGGCTTGGGGCCGTGGTGTTCGGGAACGACGCGCAACGGGCCGTACTGAATGGCATTGTCCATCCGCTGGTCCGCGAAGCTGCCGCCGGCATCCTTGCGACAGCCCCGGACGGAGCGGTGGTGGTCCAGGACATACCGCTGCTCGTCGAGACCGGCCAGGGCAGCGACTTCCATTTGGTCGTTGTGGTTGACGCGCCAGACGATGTCCGCGTCCGGCGGATGCAGGAAAACCGGGGGATGACCGCCGAGGAGGCACGTTCCCGGATGGCAGCACAGGCTTCCCGGGTTGAGCGGCTGGCCGCGGCCGACGTCGTCTTGGACAACTCCGGCCCGGTCGACGCGCTGTTGGCCCAGGTGGACGGGCTCTGGCAAGGGCGGCTCGCGCCGTTTGCCCGGAACATCATGACGGCGACGCCGGCCGAACGCCCGGGCGGGCCGGTACTGCACGGTCCGCGCTCAGAGTGGCCCCGGGACGCCGAGCGGGTGATGGCCAGGATCCGCGCGGCACTCCGGAAACATGCCGGAGCAGACGGTATCGCACCACTGGGATTGGACCATATCGGCTCCACGTCGGTCCCCGGCCTGGACGCCAAGGACGTGCTCGACCTCCAGCTCACTGTCCCGGCCCTGGCCGTGGCGGCGCAACTGGAACCGGTCTTGGCGGCCGCCGGTTATCCCCGTGTGCCGGCCATCAGCACCGACGTGCCCAAACCAACGCACCCGGACCCCTCCGCGTGGGCAAAGCGGTTCCACGCCAGCGCCGACCCAGGCCAGGCCGTCAACCTGCATGTCAGGGTTGCAGGCTCTCCCGGGTGGCGCTTCGCCCTGTGTTTCCGCGACTGGCTCAGGGCCGTCCCGGATGCGGCGGCCGACTACCTGGCCCTCAAGCGCCGCCTGTCCGAGGTGCACGCCAGCGACCCAACCACCGCCGCCTACGCTGCCGCCAAAGAGGCTTGGTTCGCCGCGGCGGAGGGCCCGATGGAGCGGTGGGCCGCGGCCACCGGGTGGGCGCCGCCGTCGTACCCTGTTCGCCGGTAACTGATCCGGCTGCCTCTGTCGGTCCCCGGTTGTAGATTAGATGCATGAGCCTTGCCCAGGAGATCAACCGCGTCGTCGCTCCCTTCGAAGTCATCAGCGAGTTCCAGCCGGCCGGCGACCAGCCGGCAGCCATCGCGGAACTGACGGAGCGGATCAAGAACGGCGAAAAGGATGTTGTCCTGCTGGGCGCCACCGGTACCGGCAAGAGCGCCACTACGGCCTGGCTTATCGAACAGATCCAGCGGCCCACCCTGGTGATGGTGCAAAACAAGACCTTGGCCGCCCAGCTGGCCAACGAATTCCGCGAACTGTTGCCCAACAACGCTGTGGAGTACTTCGTTTCCTATTACGACTACTACCAGCCTGAGGCGTACGTAGCGCAGACGGACACCTTCATTGAGAAGGATTCGTCCATCAATGAGGAGGTGGAGCGGCTTAGGCACTCAGCCACCAACGCCCTGCTGACCCGCCGGGACGTGATCGTGGTCGCCACGGTGTCCTGCATCTACGGCCTGGGTACTCCGGAGGAGTACATCGCGGGCATGGTCACGCTCCGCAAGGGTGCGCAGATGAACCGCGACGACCTCCTCCGGAAGTTCGTCTCCATGCAGTATGCCCGCAACGACATGGACTTCCACCGTGGCACCTTCCGGGTCCGCGGCGACACCGTGGAAATCATCCCGATGTACGAGGAACTGGCCATTCGGATCGAGTTCTTCGGCGATGAGATCGAAAACATCCATACGCTTCACCCGCTGACCGGCGAGATGATCCGGGACGAAGAGGAGATGTACGTCTTCCCGGCCTCGCATTATGTGGCCGGTCCCGAGCGGATGGCACGGGCCATCAAGCGGATCGAGGACGAACTCGCCGAGCGGCTGGAGGTCTTGGAAAGCCAGAACAAGCTGGTGGAAGCCCAGCGGCTGAGGATGCGCACCACCTACGACCTCGAAATGATGCAGCAGATGGGCTTCTGCAACGGCATCGAGAACTACTCGTCGCATATTGACGGCCGAGCCCGCGGCACCGCCCCGCACTGCCTCATCGACTACTTCCCGGACGACTTCCTGCTGGTGATCGACGAATCCCACGTCACCGTGCCACAGATCGGTGCCATGTACGAAGGCGACATGTCCCGGAAGCGGAACCTTGTGGACTTCGGCTTCCGGCTGCCATCGGCCATGGACAACCGTCCGCTCAAGTGGGATGAGTTCCTCGAACGTGTGGGCCAGACCGTCTATCTGTCTGCGACGCCCGGCAAGTACGAGCTCGGCAAGGCTGACGGCTTTGTGCAGCAGATCATCCGGCCCACCGGGCTGATCGACCCCGAGGTAGTGGTCAAGCCCACCAAGGGCCAGATTGACGACCTCCTGGGCGAGATCAAGACGCGGACCGCGAAGAATGAACGCGTCCTGGTCACCACGCTGACCAAGCGGATGGCGGAGGACCTCACCGACTACCTGCTGGGCCACGGCATCAAGGTCGAATACCTGCACTCCGATGTAGACACCCTGCGGCGGGTTGAACTGCTCAGGGAACTCCGGATGGGCGTCTTCGACGTCCTGGTAGGCATCAACCTGCTCCGCGAAGGCCTGGACCTGCCAGAGGTCTCGCTGGTGAGCATCCTGGACGCGGACAAGGAAGGTTTCCTGCGGTCCTCCACCTCGCTTATCCAGACCATTGGGCGTGCGGCCCGCAACGTGTCCGGCCAGGTTCATATGTACGCAGACCGCATCACCGACTCCATGGCCCACGCCATCGACGAGACCAACCGGCGCCGCGCCATCCAGGTGGCCTACAACACGGAAAAGGGCATTGATCCGCAGCCCCTGCGGAAGAAGATCGCCGACATCACCGACCAACTGGCCAAGGAGGACGCCGATACCCAGGAGCTGCTCAACAACAACAGGCTGGCCAAGGGTGCCAAGCGCGGAAAGTCCGCCGCGAAGGGCGCAGCCCAGGTCCGTGCAGATGGCCTTGCCGCGGCTCCGGCAGAGGACCTCGTGGGTTTGATCGAGCAACTGACCGAACAAATGCACGGTGCCGCCGCCGAACTTCAGTTCGAGGTAGCCGCCAGGATCCGCGACGAAGTCAGCGAACTCAAGAAGGAGCTCCGCCAGATGCAGGCTGCCGGCCACGCCTGACGCGGCTGCCCGGTGCCACACCGCCGGCCAGGTCATGTTCGAATCTGGAGTGCCCCCTGCTGTACAGTTAACGTCACGTAGGGGAGTATCCCGAGCGCTACGATCGTCAACACGCCAGGCATGGTTGCCTGGCCGGGCGTAGCGGGCCACCACATCAGCACTAAGTGCGCAGGATGGCCGGAGAGACTTACACCGCTTCTCTGTACCCTGCGAAAGGCTACCCTGTGCTCGAATTGCCCGTGTGGTTCGAGGTTGGCTCTCTAGTCGCCCTCGGCCTGATTCTCCTCATCGACCTCCTGCTGGTTATCCGGCGGCCCCATGAACCTTCCATGAAGGAAGCCGGCCTGTGGGTGGCGTTCTACGTCACGCTTGCCCTGGTGTTCGCCGGCGCCATGTTCGCCTTTACCGGAGCCGAGTTCGGCGGCCAGTTCGTGGCCGGCTGGGTCACCGAATACAGCCTGAGCATCGACAACCTGTTTGTCTTCATCATCATCATGGCCCGTTTCTCCGTACCCCGGAAATACCAACAGGAAGTCCTGATGGTGGGCATCATCATCGCGCTGATCCTGCGCGGGATCTTCATCCTCCTCGGCGCCATTGTGATCGAGCAGTTCAGCTGGGTGTTCTACATCTTCGGCGCGTTCCTGCTCTGGACTGCGTGGAAGCAGGCCCAGGATGAGGGTGAGGACGAAGAGGACAAGGAAAACCCGCTCATCGCCCGGATCCGCAAGGTCATCCCGATGTCGGAGAAGTTCGACGGCGGAAAGCTTCGCACCACGGTTAACGGCAAGAAGGTCTTTACCCCGATGCTGATCGTGTTCATCACCATCGGCCTGACTGACCTCCTCTTCGCTGTTGACTCCATCCCCGCAATCTTCGGCCTCACGCAGAGCCCGTTCATCGTGTTCACGGCCAACCTGTTCGCCCTGATGGGCCTGCGCCAGCTGTACTTCCTGCTGGGTGGCCTGATGAACCGCCTCATCTACCTGAAGCACGCACTGTCCTTCATCCTGGCGTTCATCGGCGTGAAGCTGGTCCTGCACGCCATGCACGTGAACGAACTGCCGTTCATCAACGGTGGCCACCACATCGAATGGGCGCCTGAGATCCCCACGTTCGTCTCCCTGGCCGTCATCGTGGGCACCATCATTGTTGCCGTGGTTGCCAGCCTCATCAGTTCCAAGGCAAAGACAGCCCACCTGGACCCGCGCCTCGAGGAAGACGCCAAGAAGAGCCTCAGGGACGCCGACCTCACCGACGCCGAATAACGCTCCGCTTCTCCACCGTCCAGTCCAGTAATCCCGGCCGCAGCGCGGCCGGGATTACTGGTTTAAAACTGGCACTGTAGGACCGCGCCGCCGAGGACTATGCTCGGACCATGGCTGGCACTGTGATGACCGAAAGTGGAGTGCGCCAGGTGCAGCGGCGCACCGTGACGCTGCTGAGCGTGGCCCAGGTTTTCGCCGGCATCGGCACGGGGGCCACCGTTTCCATCGGCTCCATCCTTGCCGTGGAACTCTCAGGCTCCACGGCCTGGGCAGGCTCCGTTGCCACCGTCATGACTCTCGGCGCAGCGCTGGCCGCGCTGCCGCTTGCCTCCCTCGCAGACCGTCGGGGCCGCCGGATCGGCCAGGTCACGGGGCTGTCCGCGGCACTGCTGGGCACGGTCCTGATGGTGCTTGCCGTGGTGTCCGGGCAATTCATCCTTCTCGTCCTGGGGGCCGCGGGCATTGGCGTGGGCACCGCAGCCAGCCTCCAGGCGCGCTTCGCCGCCGTCGACCTCGCTGATGCCGAGCACCGTGGCAGGGCGCTGTCCGCCGTAGTGTGGGCAGTCACCGTCGGAGCTGTCGCCGGGCCGAACCTGGTCCAGCCGGGTGCGGTGGTGGGTCAGGCACTCGGGCTGCCTCCCATTGCGGGTCCTTTCGTCATTTCTGCAGCGGGCCTCCTTGTGGCGACGGTGATGCTGTTTGCCGGCCTCAGGCCTGACCCCCTCCTCCTGGCCCGGGAGCTCGTCGCACAGCAGGGGGCCGGCCAGCCGCCGGTGACTCTCCAGGCTCCGCCTGCACAGGCCCGAAGCGGCGGTTCACTCGTCCGCGGCATGCGTGCAATCCGCCAGTCGAGGGCAGCCTGGCTGGCACTGGCCGCCGTCGTCGGTGCCCATGCGGTCATGGTGGGGGTGATGTCCATGACGCCGCTGCACTTGCAGGAACTCGTCGCAGGGCCTGGCCATGCCGGGCACGCCGCCACGGGCGATGTGCTGGTAATCATCGGGTTCACGATCTCCCTGCACATCGCGGGGATGTTTGCCCTATCGCCAGTGATGGGTTGGCTGACAGACAAGGCCGGCAGGACAGAGACGATCATGATCGGCTTCGCCACACTGATCGCGGCTGTCGCGGTGGCCGGGTTCGGCCAAGCGTCCACTGCGGCAGTTGCCGTGGGGCTCGTGCTGCTGGGTGTGGGCTGGTCTGCGTCCACCATTTCCGGTTCCACCCTCCTCGCCGAAAGCGTCGGCCAGGAGTCCCGCGTGATGGTCCAAGGCGTGTCCGACATGCTGATGGGAGCCGCCGGGGCGGTTGGCGGGGCAACGTCTGGCCTGGTCCTTAGCGGGGCGGGCTACTTGGGGTTGAACCTGGTGGGCGCCGTAGTAGGGGCGGCGGTCCTGGCGGCTGCCTCCGTGACACTCCTGGCGCAGCGACGCAAGTCAGTGCCGGGCTGAACGCACCATACCGAGCAAACGGCCGAAGATGGCCTCGCCGTCGTCCGCTATGCCGTCATGGTGAAAGTCGGCTGTCTCCCAGACCTGGAGGCCGCGGACGGCGGCCGCCGTTTCCAAGGAAAGGCCGCGATCCACGTAGATGTCGTCACGGTAGACCGCGGCGGCAACCGGGACGCTGTTGGCGGCCAACTGGGTGCAATCGTACAGCGGCTTCCAGTCCGACTTGGCAGCCAGCAGTTGGGCGACCTGCCGCAGCGGCTGCAACGCCGGGTCCTGCTCGAAGTACCACGGGTAGACCATTTCCCCCGTCAGCAGCAGGGGCTGGGCATCAGGACCGAACTCCGGGAACTCCTCGAGCACGCGCCAAGCGGCCCAGTCGCTGGCCCGCCCCTGGCCGTAGATGGATTCGTGCATCAGTGCATAGAGGGGGTTGGTCAGGCGGGACACAATACCCTGCACCTGCTCAAGGAACGTATCGGAGAGCCTGGCCCCATTCGGTGACCCGGTGAACGCATCCTCCAGCAGGTAGTGCAGGCCATCCACCCTGGTGTTGCCGCCCAGGAAGGCGCCCACCATCTGGAACCGTTCTACGGTGAGGCGGCTGCCGTCGGGCAGGATTTCCTTGTTCTTGCGAAGGTGGGCGGCAATTCTTTCCACCGTCCTGCGGTCCTCCGGGTACCAGCTGAAATATTCGGTGTTGCGCTCGGCGACGCGACGGAAGGTGGCCCTGTAGACGTCGTCCGCGTGGCCGGACAGCGGGGCCAGCCCACCAGTGATCAGCGCTTCCTTGAGCCCCTCGGGCGCGAACGACAGATAGGTGAGGGCGCAGAATCCGCCGTAGCTTTGGCCATAGATGCTCCAGGGGCCAGAACCGAGGGCAGCACGGATGAGCTCCGCGTCGGCCACGATCGAATCCGCCCTGAAGTGCTCAAGATAGCCCGCCTGCTCCTCAGCCGTTCCGTGCAACGGCAGCGTGTTCCGGTCAAGGGGGGTGGAGAGCCCGGTTCCGCGCTGGTCCAGCATCAGGATCCGGAAATCCCTGGCCGCCGCCTTGTTCCAGCCGCCCAGTGACGCGAGCCGGTTGCCCCGGCCACCTGGGCCGCCCTGGAGGAACAGCAGCCAGGGCAGTTCTTCCGCTTCAGCCTCGGTGTGGGCTGTCGAGACGTACTCACGGGCAAATACCGTGATGGTCTCCGGAGCCGTCCGGCCCGTGGCGGGCGCCGGCTCCCCGGTGCCTGTCCCCGTCCCGAAATGATCCAGCGGGACAGTGAAGTAGTGCTCGGCGGTGCGCATGCCACGGAATTCATGGCGCGCCCGTACCGTGTGCCGGACCGGCGTTTTGGTCCTCGCGGCCGTGGCGGCCCGCTCAGCCATGGATGGCCGCTGCTGTGCTGCTGCCGAAGTGCTCCAGGGCGTCACCAGTCAGCCGGAACGTGGACCAGCCGTCCATAGGACGCGCCCCGAGGCCCCGATAGAAGTTGATGGAGGGCTCGTTCCAGTCCAGGACGCTCCACTCCACCCTGGCGTAGCCGTTTTCGACGGCGGTGGCGGCTAGGTGCTGCAGGAGCGCCTTGCCGTGCCCCTCACCACGGGCGTGCGGGCTGACATAGAGGTCTTCAAGGTAAATGCCGTGCACACCTTCCCACGTGGAGTAGTTAAGGAACCACAGCGCAAACCCCTGGACCTCGCCCGCCGCGTTTTCGGCCATGGTGGCAAACACCCGTGGATTGTCCCCGAAAAGGGCCTCGGCCAACATTTCCGGGGTGTTGCGGACGGCGTCCGGTTCCTTCTCGTAGATGGCCAGTTCGTGGATCATCTGCAGGATCGCGGGGACGTCGTGCCGGGTTGCCGGGCGGATTACACTCATGGTCCGAGTTTACTAGGGCCCTAGAGCCGGTTGACGTCTGTCACTCGGACCATTGCCGTGCCGGTTTCGTCGGAGGCGGCGAGGTCCACCTCCGCAGAAATTCCCCAGTCGTGGTTACGTGCCGGGTCATCAAAGATCTGCCGGACCTTCCACAGCCCCGGTTCCTCGGTGATGATCAGCAGGCCCGGGCCGCGGGCATCAGGCCCGGTACCGATGTCGTTGTGCTCGTCGAAGTAGTCGTCCAGGACGTCCTCCCAACGCTCGGCATCCCAGCCTGCACCGCCGTCGAGCTCGCCCAGCGCTGCGGCGTCCTCATCGGCGAACAGTTCCACCCTGCGGAACATTTCGTTGCGCACCATCACCCGGAAGGCCCGGATGTTGGATGTCAGCGACGGCGGCGGGGGAGGCGGTGCATCGTGCGGTGTGGGCGCTGCCCCCGACGTCAGTTCCTCCCATTCGTCCAGCAGGCTCGAATCGACTTGCCGGACCAGTTCGCCGAGCCAGGCGATGAGATCTTCGAGGTCCTCGCGGAGGAGATCCTGCGGTACGGTCTGGCGCAACGCCTTGAAGCAGTCGGCGAGGTAGCGAAGGACAATGCCTTCGGAGCGCGCCAGCCCGTAAAACTGGACAAATTCGCCGAAGTTCATGGCACGCTCGTACATGTCCCGGACCACGGACTTCGGTGCCAGCTCAAAGTCGCCCACCCACGGCGCAGCCTTGCGATAGACCTCGAAGGCTTCACCCAGGAGCTCCGCGAGCGGCTGCGGATACGTGACCTCCTCCAGCATGGCCATGCGCTGGTCGTACTCAATGCCGTCGGCCTTCATGGCGGCGATGGCTTCGCCGCGTGCCTTCTTCTGCTGGGCGGACAGGATCTGCCGGGGCTTCTCCAGCGTCGCCTCAATCACGGACACTACGTCCAGGGCGTACGACGGCGACTCCGGATCCAGCAGTTCCAGTGCAGCGAGGGCGAACGGCGAGAGCGGTTGGTTCAGCGCAAAGTTGGCCTGAAGGTGGACGGTGAGCCTGACGGTCCTGCCGTCAGCGCCCTGCTCCGCCACCGGAATGCGTTCCACTACCTCCGCGGCAAGCAGTTCCCGGTAGATCCCCAGGGCTCTTTTCATGAGCTGGAGCTGTGATGACCGGGATTCGTGGTTCTCGGTCAGGAGCCGCCGGGCGGCCTGGAACGGGTCGCCCGGACGCTCCATCAGGTTCATCAGCATCGCGTGGGTCACGCTAAAGCTTGAGTTCAAGGGATCGGGGACGGACTCGACCAGGCGCTTGAACGTAGGCTCACCCCACGACACAAAACCTTCCGGCGGCTTTTTCTTGACCACCTGGCGGAGTTTCTTCTGGTCATCGCCGAACTTGGCTGTGGCCTTGGCCATTGCCTTCACGTTTTCCGTCACGTGCTCCGGCGCCTGAACCACCACCGTCCCTGCGGTGTCATAGCCCGCGCGTCCTGCCCGGCCGGCAATCTGGTGGAACTCACGTGAGTTGAGCAGCCGGGTGCGTACGCCGTCGTACTTGCTCAAAGCCGTGAGCAGCACGGTGCGGATGGGCACGTTGATACCCACGCCCAGCGTGTCGGTTCCGCAGATCACCTTTAGCAGACCTGCCTGGGCAAGCTGTTCGACGAGCCTCCGGTACTTCGGCAGCATGCCCGCATGGTGGACGCCGATGCCGTGCCTGACGAGCCTGTTGAGGGTCTTGCCAAAGCCTGCGGCAAAACGGAAGTTGGCGATCAGCTCCGCGATCTTGTCCTTCTCCTCGCGGGTGCACACGTTGATGCTCATCAGGGTCTGGGCGCGGTCGATCGCCTCGATCTGGCTGAAGTGCACCACATACACAGGAACCTGCCTGGTGGACAGCAGTTCCTCGAGCGTCTCGTGGACCGGCGTCTGGTGGTAGTAGTAGTGCAGCGGGATGGGACGCTCGGCGGAACTGACGGTGGTGGTGGGCCTGCCGGTGAGTTCGGTGATGCCGTCCTCGAACCGGCTTACGTCGCCCAGCGTCGCGGACATCAGGAGGAACTGGGCCTGGGGAAGCTCCAGCAGCGGCACCTGCCACGCCCAGCCGCGCTGGGGATCCGAGTAGAAATGGAACTCGTCCATGATCACGGCGCCAAGGTCCGCACCTGCCCCTTCGCGGAGGGCGATGTTCGCCAGGATCTCGGCCGTGCAGCAGATGATGGGTGCGTCCTGGTTCACGCCCGAATCACCGGTGATCATGCCAACATTCTCGGCGCCGAAAATGTCGCACAGGGCAAAGAACTTCTCCGAGACAAGTGCCTTGATGGGCGCTGTGTAGTAGCTGCGCTGCCCCCGCGCCATTGCCTGGAAATGCGCTGCGATGGCGACGAGCGATTTTCCGGAACCGGTGGGCGTGGCGAGGATGACGTTGGCGCCCGTGGCGAGTTCCATGATGGCCTCGTCCTGGGCAGCGTACAGGGCAAGCCCGCGGCTTTCGGTCCATTCCAGGAATTGTGTGTACAAGGCGTCCGGGTCAATGCCTGCACCCGTGGGGTTTGAGGCGGGCAGGACGGGCAGCTGGTCAACGAGTTTCATTGCTTTCCAGCTTAGTGCCCGGGAGCCGCCGCAGATCCTGGCGAGGGCGGGTCAGGCTCGCGGGACCGGTGCGAACAACAGACCATGGAGACATTCGAGGATACGGACATGGTGGGCCTACCCATCCACGGAACAAGGGACAGCGTTCCCGTTCCGAAGAATCTTCGCGGTAGCCCGGAAAAACGCCTAGGCCTGGAATTCCATTCCCTGTAGATTGCTTACGGCACGCGTCACGCCGCGTGACAACAGAACGAATGTGATGTGGCTTACAATGACGGAGCGGCTGTTGGGGGAGGGGCATCCTGTTCCCGATTGGCCTCCAGACGACTTGTGGAGGTGCAGTGCTTATCGGCTTGATGATCCGGCTGCTCGCCGCCCACAAGGTCGCTGTCGCAGCCATCGTCTTCCTGCAGTTGGTCCAAACCCTTGGCAACCTGCTGCTGCCCACCGTCAATGCCGCCATCATCGACGACGGCATCGTCCCTGGCGACACCAATGTCATTCTCAGGCTCGGCGCAGTCATGGCCGCCATTGCGGTTGTTCAGGCGGCGGCAGCCCTGGCGGCCGGGTATCTTGGGGCCGTAGTGGCAATGCAGCTCGGTGCGCAGTTGCGCCAGGAGGTTTTCGGGAAAATCCAATCGCTCTCATCCCAGGAAGTCGCGTCCTTCGGCGCTCAGAGCCTGGTGACCCGGACCACCAACGACACCCTGCAGATCCAATCGTTCGCCGTGCTCGTCTTCACCATGCTGGTAGCGGCACCGGTCATGGGCGCGGGCGGGATCGTCCTGGCACTGCAGCAGGATGTGGCGCTTTCCTCGGTCGTCATTGTGGTGGTGCCGGTGCTGATGGCCATCATGTACGTCATCGTGCGCCGCTTGGTTCCGCTGTACCGTGATGGACAGGAGCTCCTGGACCGGACCGGCGAAGTGCTGCGGGAACAGATCATCGGCGCGAACATCATCAGGGCCTTCGTCCGGCAGGACCACGAGACCCAGCGCTTTGCGCAGGCGAACGGCAGGCTGACACGGAACAACCTCCAGTCTGCCCTGCTCGTGGCAGGCATGCTGCCGCTGATCATGATCGTCGTGAACCTTTCCTCGGTCGCCGTTATCTGGTTTGGCGGACACCGGGTCCAGGCCGGTGACATGAAGCTCGGCGCCCTGACAGCTTTCATCGCGTATATTCTGCAGATTTTGCTGGCCATCATGATGGCCATGTATGTCCTGATGACCGGACCCCGGGCCGCCGTGTGTGCCGAGCGGCTGCGGGCCGTTCTTGACACCTCCCCTTCGGTCGCGGACCGTCGCCCGGAAGTCCCCACAGGCACCGACCGGCCAGCGTTCGACGGCGGTGATCTCGCCTTCCGCGACGTCTCCTTCTCCTACCCCGGCGCCGAGGCCCCGGTGCTGGAAGCGGTCTCCTTCACGGCCCGGCAGGGCAGCATCACCGCAATTGTGGGTTCGACGGGCAGCGGGAAATCTACCCTGATCAACCTGCTGCCTCGTTTTCTTGACGCCACGTCCGGCCACATCACCCTCGCGGGACGGGACATCCGGTCCATGCCCCTGGATGTCCTCCGCCAGAACATCGCCTTGGCGCCGCAGCGGTCCCACCTTTTTACCGGGACCATCGCCGACAACCTGAGGGTCGCGGCCCCGGACGCCGCAGATGCCGAGCTCTGGGACGCGCTGGAGACTGCCCAGGCGGCGGAATTCGTGCGGGAACTTCCACTGCAGCTCCAGGCTCCGGTGGGCCAGGGGGGAACAACGCTCTCCGGCGGCCAGCGCCAGCGTTTGTGCGTTGCCAGGGCGGTGCTTCGCCGCGCGCCCCTCTATCTCTTTGATGACAGCTTCTCAGCGTTGGATTTTGATACTGAAGCCCGGTTGCGCGACCGCCTTGAAACGGCGCTGGGACACGCCGTCGTGATTATCGTGGCCGAACGGATTTCCACTGTCGCGGGTGCGGGCCAAATACTGGTGCTCGACGACGGCCGCCTGGTGGCCGGGGGTACGCACGGTGAGCTGCTGGAAACTTCCCCAACGTACCGTGAGATCGCAGGGTCCCAGTTGGCGTTGGGGGACATGCCATGACCGCGCCGCTGCCGGGTGGGGAGGCGGGGCTGCGTTTCTGGCCCACTGCCCGCAGGCTGCTCGGACTGCTGAACCCCTTCCGGTGGGCCATGGCCGGCGCCATTGCCGCGACCTGCCTTTTTGCCGGGCTGAATGTTGCCGCCCCTAAGTACCTGGGCGACGCCACGGACATCGTGGTGGAGGGAGTGATGGCCGGCACCCTAGACTCGCGTGCACTGGGCAGCGTGCTCGGGGCAGTCTCACTGATGTACGTCGGCGCCTCGCTATTTAACTGGATCCAGGGCTCACTTACGGCCAGCTCCGTCCAGGGCGTGATGTACCGCCTGCGGGCCGCGGTGGAGGACAAGCTGAACCGGTTGCCGTCAACCTACTTCCAGGAAAAGTCGCGGGGCGACGTCCTCAGCCGGGCCACGAATGACATCGACAACATCGCCCAGGCCCTTAGCCAGGCCCTCACCCAATTGATCATGTCGGTCCTGATGCTGTGCGGCGCACTGGCGATGATGCTCTGGATCTCGCCGCTCCTCGCCTGCATAGCCCTGCTGTCCGTTCCGCTCTCCACGGTGATTACCGTGCTGGTGGCGCGCCGGTCCCAATCGCATTTCTCGCGGCAATGGACCGAGACAGGCGAACTGAACGCGCACGTCGAGGAATTCATCACGGGGCATGAGGTCATCAAGGCTTTTGGCTACCAGGAACAGGCAGCTGCTGTGTTTGCTGCCAGCAACGATCGCCTGGCCAGGGCTGCGACCAAGGCCCAATACTCGTCGGGCCTGGTCCAGCCGCTGATGATCCTGGTGGCCAACCTCAATTACATCGCAGTTGCCGTCGTGGGAGCGCTGCAGGTCACTGCCGGAGCGATGACCATCGGGGGAATCCAGGCTTTCATCCAGTTCAGCAGGCTCTTTACCCAGCCCGTGGGCCAGATCGGCGGCCTGCTGAGCGTCATCCAGTCCTGCATGGCATCCGCAGGGCGGGTTTTCGACCTCCTCGACGCCGTGGAGCTGCCTTCGGAACGCCGGGCGAAAAAGTCAACAACAGAACCGGCCGGCCGCATCGTCTTCGATAACGTTACGTTCGGCTATCGCGAGCGGGTCCACGCCGTGCGCGGCCTGTCCTTCGCGGTAGAACCAGGCCAGACGGTGGCGATCGTAGGCCACACCGGCGCCGGAAAGACCACAGTGGTCAACCTCCTGATGCGGTTCTACGAATTAGGGTCAGGGCGCATCACCATAGGCGGAACCGATATCGCGGCCATGCCCCGGGATCTTCTGCGCTCAGCCTTTGGCGTGGTCCTTCAGGATGCCTGGCTTTTCGCCGGAACCATCCGGGAAAACATCGCTTATGGGCGCCTCGGAGCCACGGAGCACCAGGTCGTTGCCGCCGCGGAGGCCACGCACGTGGACCACTTCGTCCGGGCCTTGCCCGCTGGCTACGACACCATGCTTCACAACGGAGGGGACCCGCTGAGCCAGGGCCAGCGCCAGCTGATTACGATTGCCCGCGCCCAATTGGCGGGCAGGAGCGTGCTGATCCTCGACGAAGCCACCAGTTCCGTGGATTCCCGGACCGAAGTGCTGATCCGGCAGGCCATGCAGAGGCTCCGGCGCGGGAAAACCAGTTTTGTCATCGCGCACCGTTTGTCCACAGTCCGGGACGCTGATCTAATTCTGGTCATGGACCACGGACGCATCGCGGAGCAAGGCACGCATCACAGCCTGCTGGCCGCCAACAGCTATTACGCCCGGCTTTACGCTGCCCAGTTCGCTGGCCACCCCAATGGACGCAAGAACGGTGACGCCAAGGAAGAGGCCGCAGGCCTCCCTCCCTTGGAGAGTCGGCCGCTGGAGGCTGACGCCATGGGTGCCGGTGCATTGGAGGCGGGCATTTGACCGCGGCGTCGCCCTTTCCCGGGGAATGGAAGCCGAACCAGGGCAGCACGGTGGCGCTCTTCGAACAGCTCCGACTGCAAGTGATCAAGCTGGCGGACAGCGGAGCGTTGCCGCCGGGCACCAGGCTTCCGGCGGTGCGGAGCCTCGCAAGTCAGCTCGACGTCGCCCCTCATACCGTCGCCCGCGCCTACAAGGAACTCGAGGCGGCTGGAGTGGTTGCCACCAGGGGGAGGAACGGTACGGTTGTCTGCGCGCGGGACGAACGCTGGGGAACACTCTCCGCCGCGGCGGCTACGTACGCGTCCGCTGCCCGGGCACAGGGGGCATCGTTCGCAGAAGCCGTACAGCTCCTCGCGGCCGCTTACGATGCTGAGTAGCACGCTGCATGGATATTCGAAGAAGTTTTCGATTAGCATTAGTGGGTGCCTAAAGCCGTAGCTGAAGAAACAGCAGTCGAGTCCGTGCCCGCCACCATTGAAAAGTCCATCGTCAAGCCTGTACGTCCGGACCTCTCCCGCCTGGTGGTGAAGGGTGCGCGCGAACACAACCTGCGCAACGTGGACCTGGACCTTCCCCGCGATGCCATGATCGTCTTCACCGGCTTGTCGGGCTCCGGGAAATCCTCCCTTGCCTTTGACACCATCTTCGCCGAGGGGCAACGGCGTTACGTCGAATCGCTGTCAGCCTACGCCCGGCAGTTCCTGGGGCAAGTGGACAAACCCGACGTCGACTTCATCGAAGGACTCTCGCCCGCAGTCTCCATCGACCAGAAATCGACCAGTAAGAACCCGCGGTCCACTGTGGGGACCATCACCGAAATCTACGATTACATGCGCCTGCTGTGGGCCAGGGTGGGCCGGCCGCACTGCCCGGTGTGTGGCGAGCCCGTGGCCAAGCAGACACCGCAGCAGATCGTGGACCAGTTGCTGGAGCTCGAGGAGGGAACTCGCTTCCAGGTCCTCGCCCCGGTTGTTCGCGGACGCAAGGGCGAATTCGTGGAACTGTTCAAGGAACTCACAGCGAAGGGTTACTCGCGGGCGCGTGTGGACGGTGAACTGGTCCAGCTCAGTGACGCCCCGAAGCTGGGCAAGCAGTTCAAGCACACCATCGAGGTAGTGGTGGACCGGCTGGTGGTCAAGGAAGGCATCAGCCAGCGCCTGACAGATTCCATCGAGACAGCCCTCGGCCTCGCCGAAGGACGCGTACTGGCAGAATTCGTGGACCTGGACGCCGATGACCCCGGCCGGCTGCGCGCGTTCTCCGAGAACCTGGCATGCCCCAACGAGCACCCGCTTGCCATTGACGAGATCGAACCCCGTTCCTTCTCCTTCAACAATCCCTTTGGCGCCTGCGCCGCCTGTAGCGGCATCGGCACCCGGCTCGAAGTGGACGAGGAACTGATTGTCCCCAACCCGGAGCTTTCCCTCTCCGAGGGTGCCATCGCCCCATGGTCCCTGGGCACGGCTACCACTGAGTACTGGAACCGGCTGTTGGAAGGCCTGGCGAAGGAACTGGGCTTCTCCATGAAGACACCGTGGGAGAAGCTGGGCAACGACGTCCGCCAGACGGTCCTGCACGGCAAGGACCACAAAGTGGTGGTCCAGTACAAAAACCGGTTTGGCCGGGAGCGGAAATACAGCACCGGCTTCGAAGGCGCCATCCAGTACGTCCACCGCAAGCATGGTGAAACGGACTCTGATTGGGCCCGCGACCGCTACGAAGAATACATGCGGCAGATTCCGTGCCCCGCCTGCAACGGGGCGCGGCTGAACCCTGCCTCCCTCTCGGTCCTCATCAACGGCAAGTCCATCGCCGACGTCGCCGCCCTGCCGATGCGCGACTGCGCGGACTTCCTGAACAACCTGGTGCTGACCGGCCGCGAAGCACAAATCGCACATCAGGTGCTCAAGGAAATCCAGGCCCGGTTGACCTTCCTGCTGGACGTGGGGCTGGAATACCTCAACTTGGAGCGCCCGTCCGCAACTCTGTCCGGCGGCGAAGCGCAGCGAATCCGGCTGGCCACGCAGATTGGATCGGGGCTCGTGGGCGTGCTCTACGTCCTCGACGAGCCATCCATCGGGCTGCACCAGCGGGACAACCGCCGGTTGATCGACACCCTCACTCGGCTGCGGGACATGGGCAACACCCTCATCGTGGTTGAGCATGATGAGGACACCATCCACGTGGCGGACTGGATCGTGGACATCGGACCCGGCGCCGGCGAGCACGGCGGCCAGGTGGTGCACTCCGGGTCCTACCAGGACCTGCTCAAGAACACGGAATCCCTGACGGGCGACTACCTGTCCGGCCGAAAGCAGATCGAGGTGCCCAAAAAGCGCCGCAAGTACGACAAAAAGCGTGAGCTCAAGGTTGTGGGCGCCCGGGAAAACAACCTGGTCAACGTGGATGCCGCCTTCCCGCTGGGCCTGTTCACGGCCGTGACCGGCGTCAGCGGCTCAGGCAAGTCCACACTCGTCAACGAAATCCTCTACAAGGTGTTGGCCAACAAGCTCAACGGAGCCAAGCAGGTGGCCGGCCGGCACAAGCTGGTCCAGGGCCTGGAGCACCTTGACAAGGTGGTGCATGTGGACCAGAGCCCCATCGGCCGCACCCCGCGGTCCAACCCGGCCACCTACACCGGCGTCTTCGACAACATCCGCAAGCTGTTCGCGGAGACCACCGAGGCAAAGGTCCGCGGCTACCTTCCGGGCCGGTTCTCCTTCAACGTCAAGGGCGGACGCTGCGAAGCCTGCTCGGGCGACGGCACGCTCAAAATCGAAATGAACTTCCTCCCGGACGTTTATGTGCCCTGCGAGGTCTGCCATGGTGCCCGGTATAACCGGGAAACCCTGGAAGTCCACTACAAGGGTAAGACCATCGCCGATGTCCTGAACATGCCCATCGAGGAAGGGGCGGAGTTCTTTGCCGCCTTCTCGCCCATCGCACGGCACCTGAACACGCTGGTGGACGTCGGCCTGGGCTACGTACGCCTGGGACAGCCTGCCACAACGCTCTCCGGTGGCGAGGCCCAGCGGGTCAAGCTGGCGGCGGAACTGCAGAAGCGGTCCAACGGCCGCAGCGTCTACGTCCTTGACGAGCCCACCACGGGCCTGCACTTCGAGGACATCCGCAAGCTCCTGATGGTTCTGCAGGGCCTCGTAGACAAGGGCAATACCGTCATCACCATCGAGCACAACCTGGACGTCATCAAGAGCGCCGACTGGATTGTGGACCTTGGCCCGAACGGCGGCTCGGGCGGCGGCCAGATCGTGGCCACCGGAACCCCGGAACAGGTAGCCAAATCGACGGAGAGCCACACGGCAGCGTTCCTCGCTGAAATTCTGGGCTAACGGCGTCGGCACCGGCCGAAGCATTCCCGAAATATTCCCTGACGGGTATGCGAGTTTCAGGCTGGACAGGTGTCGTGAGAAACTAAGCCGGTGACTCAAACAACAGTGCCCGTGATCTTCGACCTGGACGGCACTCTTGTCGATCCGGCCGGTGGGATAACAGACGGAATCGCTTCGGCCCTCCGGGAGCTGGGGCTCCCGGTCCCCGGCCAGGAGCTCCTGGACGCGATGATCGGTCCCAAACTGAGCGACTCGCTCCTGACCGTGGCGCAGGTTCCGGCGGACAAGCTCGATGACGTCATCCGCCTCTACCGGCAGTACTACCTGGCGCAGGGCATTGCCCAGGGCCGGCTCTACCCGGGAATCCTGGATGTGCTGGACAGCTTCGCAGCCGCAGGCCGTCCGGTGGCTGTGGCCACCCAGAAGCCTGAGGGCCTGGCCCGAATTGTCCTTCAGCACCACGGTATTGCCGGCAAGTTCAGCTTCATCAGGGGTTCAGCCGATGACGAGTCCGCGGCCGCCGCGGGTCCGGTGGGCAAGGCAGGGATTATTGCCGCGGCGCTGGGCGACCTCACCACCCAGCACGCCGTCATGGTGGGGGACCGGGCCCAGGACGTGGCAGGTGCTATCGCCAACGGCCTTGACTGCATCGGCGTGAGCTGGGGATTCGCTCCCAACGGCGAGCTGGAGAACGCAGGCGCAGTCGCCGTCGTGGACACCGCCCCGGACCTGGTGGCGGCCATCGAACGGCTGGAAGCCATCCACACCGCAGCTATGAGTGAGGTGCACAACGATGGCACTGTTTGAGGCGGTCCGCTGGACCTTTCGCGGGCTCGTCGCGGGTACCTGCCGGCCCACCGTCGTCGGCCTTGAAAACGTCCCCAAAGAGGGGCCCTTCATTGTGGCGCCGAACCACCTCTCGTTTTTTGACAGCGTCATCGTCCAGGCACTGATGCCGCGGCCTGTGGCCTTCTTCGCCAAAGCCGAGTACTTCACCACGGGTGGCGTCAAGGGAAAGGTCATGAAATCTTTCTTCGAGTCCGTGGGGTCCATCCCCGTGGAGCGCGGCGAGCAGGCAGCAAGCGTCCAGGCGCTCAAAACCCTTATGGACATCCTGGAGGACGGAAAGGGCATCGGCATCTACCCGGAAGGCACACGGTCCCGGGACGGAATCCTCTACCGCGGGCGCACCGGCGTGGGCTGGCTTGCGCTGGCAACCGGAGCCCCCGTAGTCCCCGTCGGCCTGATTGGCACGGAGAACCTGCAGCCGGCGGGTGAAAAGGGTTTCAAGCCGCATCACTTCACCATGAAGGTGGGTGAGCCGCTCTATTTCGACAAGACCGGCCCCGACCACTCCCTTCCCGCCCGCCGCCAGGTGACTGACCGCATCATGGATGCGATTGCCGAACTCAGCGGGCAGGAACGCTCCACCAGTTACAACCAGAGCAAAGCAACGGATTAGGAGCCGCGCGCTTCAGGTGGCACAAGCCGCCGCGCCGCCTCAGTAGACTGGATAGGTGGCAAATCCAGCAAGTTACCGGCCCCAAACGGGAGAAATTCCCACCAACCCGGGGGTCTACAGGTTCCGTGACCCCCACGGCAGGGTCATCTACGTCGGCAAAGCCAAAAGCCTCCGGTCACGGCTGAATTCCTACTTCGCGAACCCGGCCGGCCTGCTGCCCAAGACCTATGCCATGGTGCACGCGGCGTCCAGCGTGGAGTGGACCGTAGTGGGCAGCGAGTTGGAGTCCCTGCAGCTCGAGTACACCTGGATCAAGGAGTTCAAGCCCCGGTTCAACGTGGTCTTCCGGGACGACAAGACCTACCCGTACCTGGCCCTCACCATGAGCGAAAAGCTGCCCAGGGTCCAGGTCATGCGGGGTGACAGGCGAAAAGGCACCCGTTACTTCGGCCCTTACACCGCCGGTGCCATCAGGGAAACCATGGACACCCTCCTGCGCGTGTTCCCGGTGCGCAGCTGCTCAGCCGGTGTCCTTAAGAGGGCCCAGGCAAGTGGCCGGCCGTGCCTGCTTGGTTACATCGACAAATGCTCGGCGCCCTGCGTGGGCCGCATCTCCCCGGAGGACCACCGGGCCCTGGCTGAGGACTTTTGCGCGTTTATGGGCGGCGAGGCCAAGCGCTTTATCTCCCGGCTCGAAAAGGAAATGGCTGCCGCCGTGGCGGAGCTCGACTATGAGCGCGCCGCACGGCTGCGTGATGACATCGCCGCACTGCGCAAAGTCTTCGAGCGGAATGCAGTGGTCCTGGCGGAGGACACGGATGCCGACGTCTTCGCACTTCACGAGGACGAACTCGAGGCCGCCGTGCAGGTCTTCCACGTCCGGGGCGGCCGCGTCCGCGGCCAGCGGGGCTGGGTGGTCGAAAAGGTCGAGGATTCAACTCTTCCGGATCTCGTGGAGCACTTGCTGCAGCAGGTCTACGGCGAGGACGGCGACAGCCACGGCCGGCTCCCGAGGGAAGTGCTGGTCCCTGTTGTCCCCAGCAACCACACCGAGCTGACGCAATGGCTCGGCGGGCTGCGGGGCGCCAAAGTCGACATCCGGGTACCGCAGCGCGGCGACAAGGCTGCCTTGATGTCCACGGTCCGCGAGAACGCCGAGCATGCCCTCAAACTGCACAAAACCCGGCGTGCCGGTGACCTCACGGTCCGCTCCCAGGCGCTCCAGGAGCTTCAGGAAGCACTGGACTTGCCCGTGGCGCTCCTACGCATCGAATGCTATGACGTCTCGCACGTCCAAGGCACCAATGTGGTGGCTTCCATGGTGGTGGTTGAGGACGGGCTGCCCAAAAAGTCCGATTACCGAAAGTTTTCCGTTACCGGCGACGCAGCCGCCGACGACACCGCCGCCATGCACGACGTCCTGACAAGGCGTTTCAGGCACTACCTCACGGACAAAACGGCACAGCTGGAAGCTTCTGCCCTTTCCGGGCACCAAGCTGCGCTCAATGCCGCCGGGGACGCGGCGGTACTGGACACCACTACCTCTGCTCCGAAGGCAAAGTTCGCCTATCCGCCGAACCTGGTGGTGGTCGACGGCGGCAAGCCCCAGGTCAACGCGGCCGCCCGCGCCCTCGCCGATCTCGGCATCGACGACGTCTACGTCGTGGGCCTGGCGAAACGCCTTGAGGAAGTCTGGCTGCCGGACAGCGACTTCCCGGTAATCCTCCCCAGGACATCGGCGGGGCTGTACCTGCTGCAGCGAATCCGCGATGAGGCCCACCGCTTCGCCATCACCTTCCACCGCCAGAAGCGCGGGAAGGCCATGACGGTCTCCGCACTTGATGGCGTGCCGGGGCTGGGTGAGTCCAAGCGCAAAGCATTGCTGGACCATTTCGGTTCGGTCAAGGGGGTCAAGGCGGCCTCTGCGGAAGAGCTTTCGGAGGCAAAGGGCATCGGCCCGGCGCTGGCTGCTGCCATTGTTGCCCACTTCGGCTCCGACGCCGAGACTGCCGACCTGGTCCCGGCAGTGAACATGGCCACCGGCGAAATCCTTGAAACTTAGCTAGGGTAAAGGTCGGGGATTCCGCCTTTGCGGTTCCCCGCCAACATGAGGACAGGAACGGGGCGGAATCAATGGCAGACTCGACGGCGGGATCCGGGACGGAGCAGGACGGGCTGACGCCGGTCAAGCCCCTCGAAGCGGAACTGCTGGTGGTCACCGGGATGTCCGGGGCGGGACGCAGCACGGCTTCGGACGCGCTGGAGGACCATGGCTGGTACGTCGTGGAGAACCTTCCGCCGCAGATGCTGGGAACCCTCGCGGAACTGGTCTCGCACGCGCCCCAGTCCATTCCCCGGCTGGCCGTTGTGATGGACGTCCGCAGCAAGGGTCTGTTCGCCGATATCCGCGCCGCCCTCGGCGCGCTGGCCGCCAGCGGTGTCACGTTCCGGGTGTTGTTCCTGGACGCGAACGACGACGTCCTGGTCCGCCGCTTCGAACAGGGCCGCCGGCCGCATCCCCTCCAGGAAGGCGGCCGGATCCTTGACGGCATAGCAGCCGAACGTGAGCTGCTGACGGAACTGCGCGACAGCGCCGACGTCGTGCTGGATACATCCACCTACAACGTCCATGGCCTGGCCACGGCCATCACCGAACTCTTCAGCGAGACCGGCCCGGTGGCCCTGCGGCTCAACGTCATGAGCTTCGGCTTCAAATACGGCCTTCCGGTCGATTCCAACTACGTGGCCGACGTCCGCTTTATTCCGAACCCGCATTGGGTGCCCCAACTGCGCCCCCACACGGGGCTGGACAAGGACGTCAGCGAATACGTGCTGGAGGCCGAGGGGGTTAAGAATTTCGTGGACCGCTATGTGCTGGCATTGGAACCTGTCCTCGACGGCTACCGCCGCGAAAACAAGCACTACGCCACGATCGCCGTCGGCTGCACGGGTGGCAAGCACAGGTCTGTAGCCGTCGCCGTCGAACTTTCCAAGAAACTGGCCCAATATCCCAGGGTCACCGTGACAACCACCCACCGGGACCTGGGCCGCGAGTAATGGGGATGCTTACCGGCCCGCTGCCTCTGGTTCCGCCTTCTGGCGGAACTGGATCCAGCCAGAAGGACAAAGGCCCCACCGTCGTTGCACTCGGGGGTGGCCACGGCCTGTTCGCTTCCCTCTCCGCCTTGCGGCTGCTCACCTCCGAGCTCACCGCGATCGTCACAGTGGCGGACGACGGCGGCTCGTCCGGGCGTCTGCGCGAAGAGTACGGCGTGCTGCCGCCCGGGGATTTGCGCATGGCACTGTCCGCGCTATGTGACGACACCGACTGGGGCCGAACCTGGCGCGACGTGATGCAGCACCGCTTCCGGCCGGGGGAGGGCCGTGGCGGCTCACTGGACGAGCACGCCATGGGCAACCTGCTGATCGTCACACTCTGGGAACTGCTGGGCGACGCCGTCGCCGGACTGAAATGGGCCGGCGCGCTGCTGGGGGCTCGCGGCCAGGTACTGCCGATGTCCACCGTCCCGCTCACGATTGAAGGCGACATCCGCCTCGCGTCCCCGGATGGCACGTCGGCACTGCAGACCATTGTCGGCCAGGCGCGCTGTGCCGTGGCCGGTTCGCTGGAACACGTCAGGTTGCTCCCCGAGGCAGCGCCCGCCTGCGTTGAGGCTCTGACCGCCATCGAGCTCGCCGACTGGGTGATCCTCGGCCCAGGGTCCTGGTACACCTCCGTGCTGCCGCACCTGCTGCTGCCGGAAATGCGGCAGGCGCTGTGCGGGACAGCCGCCAAACGGTGCCTGACCATGAACCTGGCCACGGACACCAAGGAGACGTCCGGTATGACCGCTGCCGACCACCTCCACGCCCTGCGCAAATACGCCCCGGACTTCAGCGTCGACGTCGTGCTCGCCGATCCGGCCTCCGTTCCTGACAGGCAGGAGTTCGAAAAGGCAGCCGGGATGATCGGTGCCGAGGTCGTCTTGGGTAAAGTAGGGGCGTCGGGCCGCCGACCCGTCCATGACCCCTTGCGTCTGGCAACGGCGTACCACGACATTTTTGGGAACAGTTAGGAAGGTGCCATGGCACTGACAGCATCGGTCAAAGAAGAACTGTCCCGTCTGGACATTAAGAAATCATCGGTCCGCAAAGCCGAGGTCTCCGCGATGCTCCGGTTCGCCGGCGGACTGCACATCATCTCCGGCCGGATCGTGATCGAGGCTGAAGTGGACCTGGCGTCCACGGCACGGCGACTCAGGGCCGCCATCGCGGAAGTCTACGGACACCAGAGCGAAATCATCGTCGTCTCCGGTGGCGGGCTCCGCAAGGGCAGCCGCTACGTTGTCCGGGTCGTGCGCGACGGCGAAGCGCTGGCCCGGCAGACCGGGCTCCTGGACGGCCGTGGCCGGCCCGTACGGGGGCTGCCTTCCGCCGTCGTTAACGGATCGGCAGCGGACGCCGAAGCCGTGTGGCGCGGCGCCTTCCTCTCCCACGGATCCCTCACCGAACCTGGCCGTTCCTCGTCCCTGGAAGTGACCTGCCCCGGGCCGGAATCGGCATTGGCACTCGTGGGGGCCGCCCGCCGCCTGGGTATCCAGGCCAAGGCCAGGGAAGTCCGGGGAGTGGACCGCGTGGTCATCCGCGACGGCGACACCATTGCTGCCCTCCTGACCCGCATGGGTGCCCACGACGCACTCATGGTTTGGGAAGAACGCCGGATGCGCAAGGAAGTCCGCGCCACGGCCAACCGGCTGGCCAACTTCGACGACGCCAACCTCAGGCGCTCCGCACAGGCCGCCGTGGCCGCCGGGGCACGGGTCGATCGTGCGCTGGAGATCCTGGGGGACGACGTTCCGGACCACCTCAAATATGCCGGCGAGCTCAGGGTCGCCCACAAGCAGGCCAGCCTGGATGAACTTGGCCGCCTGGCGGACCCGGTGATGACCAAGGACGCCATCGCCGGGCGGATCCGCCGGCTGCTGGCCATGGCCGACAAACGTGCCCTTGACCTTGGCATCCCCGGGACGGACGCCAATGTGACGCCGGAAATGCTGGACGAGTAGCAGCCCCCTAGAATCAAGACCATGTGACGGAAATGCCCGCCATCTCCGCCGCAGCAATCTTCCGGATGCCCGCCATCCGGATGCACAATCCGAGAGAGTTACCAACCGGACAGTCAGTCCACGACATTGGAGGATCTTGTGACCGAGTACGTATTGCCTGAACTCAGCTACGACTACGCCGCCCTTGAGCCGCACATCTCTGCGCGCATCATGGAGCTGCACCACAGCAAGCACCACGCTGCCTACGTTGCAGGTGCCAACAACGCGCTGGCCCAGCTGGCAGAGGCGCGCGATAAGGGCGACTTCGCCAACATCAACCGCCTTTCCAAGGACCTCGCGTTCCACACGGGCGGCCACGTCAACCACTCGGTGTTCTGGAACAACCTGTCTCCGGACGGTGGCGACAAGCCCGAAGGCGAACTGGCTGCGGCCATCGACGACGCCTTCGGCTCCTTTGACGCGTTCCGCGCCCAGTTCAGCGCTGCGGCGCTCGGCCTGCAGGGTTCCGGCTGGGGTTTCCTGGCCTACGAGCCCATCGGCGGAAACCTGGTCATCGAGCAGCTTTACGACCAGCAGGGCAACGTGGCACTGGGCACCACCCCGCTGTTGATGCTTGACATGTGGGAGCACGCCTTCTACCTGGACTACGTCAACGTCAAGGCTGACTACGTGAAGGCTTTCTGGAACATCGTAAACTGGGCCGACGTCGCCAAGCGGTTCGACGCAGCACGCACCAACGCCACGGGACTGATCACCCTCCCGTAGTGACTGGCGCAACATCTGCCTGTAACAAACTTCACATTTAGGCGCTTTAGGGCCGGAATGTGGAAGGTCCGCCCCCGCACTTGCGGGGGCGGACCTACTTAAACGTAAGATGGATCACGGAAGGCGGTTAGCCTTCAGCAACGTGGCTGGTCGCCCTCCAATCTGTTAATCATCTCTGCCCAATGGCGTGCGGGATCTGTTAGTTGGCTTGAACGCCCGCTCAACTAGTTGTGCTTAAGCAAGCACCAAGGAGACTGAAAAAGTGACGACCCGTATTGGTATCAACGGCTTTGGCCGTATCGGCCGCAACTACTTCCGCGCAGCACTCGCACAGGGTGCGGACCTCGAGATCGTTGCAGTCAACGACCTCACCAGCCCTGAGGCCCTGGCCCACCTGCTCAAGTACGACTCCGTCGGCGGCCGCCTGACCGAAACCGTCGAGGTCAAGGACGGAAACATCGTTGTCAACGGCAACATCATCAAGGTCCTCGCCGAGCGCGATCCGGCCAACCTCCCGTGGGGGGAGCTTGGTGTCGACATCGTCATCGAGTCCACCGGCTTCTTCACCAAGGCCGCTGCCGCCCAGAAGCACATTGACGCAGGCGCCAAGAAGGTCCTGATCTCCGCTCCGGCATCCGACGAGGACATCACCATCGTGATGGGCGTCAACCACGAGCTCTACGACTCCGCTGCGCACCACATCATCTCCAACGCGTCCTGCACCACCAACTGCCTCGGCCCGCTGGCCAAGGTCATCAACGACGAGTTCGGCATCGAGCGCGGCCTCATGACCACGGTCCACGCCTACACCGCCGACCAGAACCTGCAGGACGGACCGCACAACGACCTCCGCCGTGCCCGTGCCGCCGCCATCAACATGGTCCCCACCTCCACCGGTGCGGCCAAGGCAATCGGCCTGGTCCTCCCGGAGCTCAAGGGCAAGCTGGATGGCTACGCCATCCGCGTCCCGGTCCCCACCGGCTCCGCAACCGACCTCACCGTCACCGTTGGCCGCGAGACCACCGTCGAGGAAGTCAACGCTGCGCTGAAGAAGGCTGCCGACTCCGACGCGTTCCAGGGCATCCTGACCTACACGGACGCTCCGATCGTTTCCTCGGACATCGTGGGTGACCCCGCGTCGTCCATCTTCGACTCAGGGCTGACCAAGGTCATCGGCAACCAGGTCAAGGTTGTTTCCTGGTATGACAACGAATGGGGCTACTCCAACCGCCTCGTGGACCTGACGGAGCTCGTCGCATCCAAGCTGGGCTAGGGTTAGACACATGACATTTCACACCCTCAACGAACTGATCGCTGAAGGTGTCCGCGGGCGGTACATTCTTGTCAGAAGTGACCTGAATGTGCCGCTCGACGGCTCTACAGTGACGGACGACGGCCGGATCAAGGCCTCCCTTCCAGTCCTGACGAAGCTCACGGACGCCGGTGCCCGCGTGCTGGTAACAGCCCACCTCGGACGGCCCAAGGGCGCTCCGGAGGAGAAATACTCCCTCAAGCCTGCCGCGTCCCGGCTGGCCGAACTCGCAGGGTTCAAGGTCTCCCTCGCCGACGACACCGTTGGCAGCTCCGCGAAGGAACAAGCCGCTGCACTGCAGGACGGTGAGGCGCTTGTCCTGGAGAACGTCCGCTTTGACGCCCGCGAAACCTCCAAGGACGACGCCGAACGCGCCGCCTTTGCGGATGAACTGGTCTCCCTTACCGGGGACAACGGCGCCTTTGTTGATGATGCTTTCGGCGCTGTGCACCGCAAGCACGCCAGCGTGTATGACGTCGCCACCCGGCTTCCGTCGTTCCAGGGTGACCTCGTGCACACCGAAGTGGAGGTGCTGCGCAAGCTCACGGCCGACACACAGCGTCCCTATGTGGTGGTGCTCGGCGGTTCCAAGGTCTCCGACAAACTCGCCGTCATTGACAACCTCATTGGCAAGGCTGACACCATCCTGGTGGGTGGCGGCATGCTGTTTACCTTCCTCGCCGCAGAAGGCCACAAAGTGGCCGGAAGCCTCCTCGAGGAGGACCAGATCCCGGTTGTCCAGGACTACCTGAAGCGGGCAGCCGACGCCGGAACCGAGTTTGTTGTTCCCACTGACATCGTGGTGGCCAGCAAGTTCTCCGCCGACGCCGATCACGAGACCGTCCCGGCGGACGGCATCGAGGGCAGCAGCTTTGGTGCCCAGGGAATTGGCTTGGACATCGGACCCGACTCCGCCGCAGCTTTTGCGGACCGGATCAAGGGCGCCAAGACCGTGTTCTGGAACGGCCCCATGGGTGTCTTCGAATTCGAGGCCTTCTCCGGCGGTACCCGGGCGGTAGCGCAGGCCCTGACCGAAGCCGACGCGTTCACCGTGGTGGGCGGCGGGGACTCCGCTGCCGCCGTCCGTACGCTCGGTTTCTCCGATGACCAGTTCGGACACATTTCCACCGGCGGCGGCGCCAGCCTGGAATACCTTGAAGGCAAGGACCTTCCCGGACTGACTGTCCTGGACCGCTAAGTCATCACGCCTGCCAACTTGGACTGCCAAGTCCTCCGGCCGGCAGGGAGCCTGCGGGTTCCCTGCCGGCCGAATACATCCTCAGAACTTTTGGAGAATACGTGACTACGTCAACGAATGGCTCTTTTGACCGGACGCCTTTCATCGCAGGCAACTGGAAGATGAACATGGACCATGTCCAGGGCATCACCCTCCTGCAGAAACTGGCCTGGACCCTGTCGGACGCCAAGCACGACTACAACCGGGTTGAGGTTGCTGTCTTCCCGCCGTTCACGGACCTTCGCGGCGTGCAGACGCTCGTCCAGGGCGATGAACTGGACGTTGCCTACGGCGCACAGGACCTGTCCCAGTTCGATTCCGGAGCGTACACCGGGGACATCTCCGGCCAGTTCCTGGGCAAGCTCGGCTGCAAGTACGTGCTTGTGGGCCACAGTGAACGCCGCACCATCCACCTGGAGTCGGACGAGGTCCTCAACGCCAAGGTCAAGGCGGCGTACAAGCACGGCATCGTCCCCGTGCTTTGCGTCGGTGAAGGCCTCGAAGTCCGCCAGGCCGGTACCCACGTCGAGCACACGCTGACCCAGCTCCGCGCCGACGTCGCAGGCCTCACGCCGGAACAGGCCAGCGAGCTTGTTGTGGCCTACGAGCCCGTCTGGGCCATCGGCACCGGAGAGGTGGCAGGCCCGGAAGATGCACAGGAAATGTGCGCCGCCATCCGTGCCGAACTGGCCACGATTTTCGGTGACGATGTCGCTGCCAAGATTCGCCTCCTCTATGGCGGTTCCGTCAAGGCCAGCAACGTTGCCGCAATCCTCAAGGAACGTGACGTCGACGGCGTGTTGGTGGGCGGCGCGAGCCTCGACCCCGCTGAGTTTGCTAATATTGTCAGGTTCGAGAGTCACCTGCTGACGGATTAGTCCAGTACGCAGCGTAAGCTCCCGTAATTCCCAATCTTCCGAAAGGCCGTCGTGGACGTTCTTCATGTCATTCTGCAGATTCTCCTGGGCATCACCAGCCTTCTGCTGACGCTGCTCATCCTCCTGCACAAAGGACGGGGCGGTGGCCTGTCGGACATGTTCGGTGGCGGCATGAGCTCCGGACTGAGTTCCTCCGGCGTTGCGGAACGGAACCTGAACAGGTTCACGATCATCCTGGGCGTCACGTGGGGCATTGTCATCATCGCCCTCGGCCTCATCATGAGGTTCAGCGGCTCCGGCGACTCCTGAGGTCCGGAAGCAACTGATCCCCGTCCGGCACTGCCGCCAGGGGAAACTGCGAACTAAACTGTGGCTGTTGGCTCCCAACAGCCACAGTTTCGTTTAAGCGGTCAGGAGTCCCGAATGGTACATACTGCTTCAGGCTTCCGCGGCACCCGTGTGGGTGTCACGGAGGGAGCCGGCCCCAGGCACCAGTCCGAAGACCTTCACGGTGAAAGTCTCCCTCGTATCCGCGTGTCCTACTGGTGCGCCAAGGGACACGAGACCACCCCCGTGTTTATCAAACTTCCGGAGGACCAGATCCCGGTGATGTGGGACTGCCGAAGGTGTGGCGCCCCGGCATCCAGGGACGGCAGCGAAGCCGCAGGCCTGGACATCCCGGACGAGGGTTTCAAGAGCCACCTCGAATACGTTAAAGAAAGACGCTCCGACCAGGACGCCGAAGACGTCCTGGCCGGAGCGCTCGAAAGGCTACGCGCCCGCGGCGTCCTTGCGGACGAGCTGCTGCGGGACACGTGAGGCTGCGTTCTCGTCGATAAGCCACAGAGTCCGGGCGGTGCCCCTCGGGCCGGCTGCAGGGACCTGTACCGGGTTTGCACCGGCCAGGGCCAGGCCCACCGCACCGGCCTTGTCCTCACCTGCGACTACCATCCAGACTTCGGCTGCCGTGTTAATGGCAGGCAGCGTCAGTGAGATACGCATCGGCGGCGGCTTGGGGGAGTTGCGCACACCGACCACGGTCAGCGACTTCTCCCGGATACCGCCCTGCTCCGGGAACAGGGATGCCACATGCGCGTCGGGCCCAACGCCCAGCAGGACAACATCCAGCCGCGGAATAATGCCCGGCTCGTCCGGACGGTCATCCGACATGTCTGCAGCATGTTCGGCCTGGGCGGCTTCCCGAAGCCTGCGTGCGTAATCTTCTGCAGCCTCCTCCGGAGTGTCAAAATCGTCGGACGACGCCGGCTGGTTGATCCTGGCGGGATCCACCGGGATGTGGGACAGCAGTGCGTCGAACGCCTGCTTGGTGTTCCGGTCGGCGTCGTTAGCGGCAACAAACCGCTCGTCACCCCACCAGAAGTTCACCCTCGACCAGTCGACCGCGGGCGCAGCCGGGGAGTCAGCAACAGCCTTCAAGGTACCGATGCCCACCGTGCCGCCAGTCAGGACCACGGTGGCTTCACCGTGTTTGTCCTGTACATCAACGAGTTTGGTGATCAGGCGGGCTGCGATGGCAGCCATCAGGACGGACGAATCAGGATGAATGCTTACTCTTGGCTCAACGCTCACTGGGTCGGACGCTCCTTAGATTTGTACGTGGCAGTCCAATAGTAATCACTTCTCCGAAGACCTCGTCGGGGTCGAGGCGGCGGAGTTCTTCGGCGAGGCAGTCGCGGAGGCTGCGGCGTGGCAGGGAGATGCGTTGGGCGGGTTGGCCTGGTTGGGTGAGTTCGGCGATAGAGAGTCCGGGGCGGAAGAGTTGGACGTCGCCGCCGGGGCGGGTGAGGCGGACGCGGCGGATGCCGGTCCCGGCGGGGTCCGCGACGATGGTGACGGGGGCGTCCAGGGACAGGGTGAGCCAGGCTGCGAGCAGGATGGTGGAGGGGGAGTCGGAGGCTCCTTCGACGGCGACGGCGGTCACCGGGGAGGAATCGACCTGGTCCAGGACCGCGGCGAGCTGGATCCGCCAGTTAGTCAGCCGGGTCCAGGCGAGGTCGGTGTCGCCTGCCTTGTACGTGGACCGGATGTTCTCCAGCGCCAGTTGGGGGTCCGGTTCGTTGGCCGAGTCCGTGATCCGGCGGTGCGCGATCCGGCCGATCGAGGTTTCGCAGGCGTTCTCCGGCGCCCCGTGCGGCCACCAGGCCACGATCGGGGCATCCGGCAGCAGCAGGGCCGCGACGAGTGATTCGGACTCGTGCGCGAGTTCCCCGTAGCCGCGCAGCACGATGACTTCGGACGCGCCGGCGTCCCCGCCGACCCGGATCTGCGCGTCCAGCCTGTCCGGGGCCTGCGCTCCGGCGTCGGCGAGCACGATGATCCGGCAGGGGTGTTCGCGGCTGGCCTCGTTCGCGGCCTCGATCGCTTCTTCCTCCAGCCCGGACTTGGTCACCACCACCAGGGTCAGGACCCGGCCCAGGGCGATCACGCCGCCCTGCTCCCGCAGCGACATGATCTTCTTGGAAATCTTCGAGGTAGTGGTGTCCGGCAGGTCAACAATCATGGCCTTCTCCAGGTTCGTCCGTCACGGGCCAGCAGCTCATCAGCGCTGGCGGGGCCCCAGGACCCCGGGGCGTAGGGTTCGGGCTGTTCGTCCAGGGTGGCCCAGTAGTCCTCGAACGGGTCCAGGATCTTCCAGGACAGTTCCACTTCCTCGTGCCGCGGGAACAACGGCGGCTCACCCAAAAGCACATCCAGGATCAAACGCTCATACGCCTCCGGAGAGGACTCGGTAAACGAATGCCCGTAGCCGAAGTCCATCGTCACGTCCCGGACTTCCATCTGCGTGCCCGGGACCTTGGACCCGAACCGGATCGTCGCGCCCTCATCGGG
>NZ_JBHJZH010000017.1:0-99426 GCF_042270935.1 Pseudarthrobacter sp. NPDC055928 | reverse complement strand
GCGGCGGGATGTCCCGCCGTCGTCCGCTGTTGGCTCAGGCTGCGCTCAGTAAGCCTTGACGCGCTGTTCAACAATGAGGTGGATGAGGGCAAAGACGCCGTCCTCATCAATGGCCGCCATGGCGGCGTCCAGTGCCGCCGGAACGTCACAGTCTTCGGTAACAGTGACCCCGAAACCGCCGAAGGCGCGGGCCATCAGGCCAAAGTCCGGGTTCTTCAGCTGGGTTCCGGACACGCGTGCGGGATAGTGCCGCTCCTGATGGGTGCGGATGGTGCCGTATTCCTGGTTGTCCATGACGATTACCAGCGGCGTGGCACCGTACTGTGCCGCGGTGGCCAGCTCCTGGCCGTTCATGAGGAACTCCCCGTCCCCGGCGATCGTGACAACACGCCGTTGGGGCTCGGCCAGCGACGCCGCGATGGCTGAGGGGACCGAGTAGCCCATGGAGCCGTTACGGGCGCTGATCATGGAGGCGTAGCGGCGCGTGGGGAAGTAGCGGTGGGCCCAGTTGGTGTGCTCCCCCGCACCGAAGGTCACCATCGAGTCTTCCGGCAGCCTCGGCACGAGGTTCGCCATCAGGGTGTCCATCCTCGCCTGCCCCGCCGTCGGCGTCGCCGCAGGAAGCGCGGCAAACCGCTCCTGCTCGCCGCGCATCCGCTCCGCCCACGCCTTCCACTCTTCGTTCTCCGGCAGGTCTATGCCCACAAGGTCGCGGACAAAGGCCTCGGGCTTGGCCAGGATTTGCCGCGAAACGGGCCCTGACCGGCCACGGAGCGACGGGTCCACAGTGACCAGGAAGTTTTTCTTGTTCCAGTCCTGCCGGCAGAGGAACCCGTCCGTAATCACATCGCCCGGTACCGTCCCCACAAAGACGAGCAAGTCCGTTTCCTCAAGCAGGTCGTAAGTGGGGCGGGGCCGGCCGTAGCCGATCGGGCCCACATAGGAGGGGGAATCGAAGGAGACTGTTCCCTGCGTCCGCCATTCGGCTGCAGCCGGAATATTGTGCCGCTCGAGCCATCCGGTCAGCTGGTCCGCCGCCTCTTGCGTCCAGTCGTTGCCGCCGGTGACAAACAGCGGCTTGCGTGACTCTGCCAGCGCAGCTTTGAGGGCAGCGGCGTCGGTGCTGCTCATGCCGCCGGCCGCCACGGGGATGGCGGGGTGCAACGCCGGCTCAATCTGCTGCCGAATGATGTCCTCCGGCAAGCCCACCACTACCGGGCCGGGCCGTCCGCTCATCGCCGCAAACATCGCCTCGGCCACGATCTCGGATGCCCGCTCCGCATGGTCAAGGACCATCACGCGCTTCGCGCCGGTATCGAACCAGGCTTTGATGTCGAACTCCTGGAACGCTTCGCGGTCCCGGTGCGCGAAGGGGATCAGGCCGACGAACAACAGCATGGGAGTGGAATCCTGCCACGCGGTGTGCAGCCCCACATGCGCGTTGGCCGCGCCGGGCCCCCGGGTCACCATAGCTATGCCCGGGCGCTGGTGCATTTTCCCGTCCGCTTCGGCCATGTAGGCGGCACCGCCCTCGTGCCGGCACACGATGGTCTCAATCTCCGAGTTGTGCAGGCCGTCCAAAACATCCAGGAAGCTCTCGCCGGGTACCACGTAGGTGCGTTCCACACCGTGGGCCACCAGCGAATCAACAATCACGTGCCCGGCCGATTTCAGCGCGGGGTTGGCCTCGCCTCGGGGCTCGGCCGAATGGCCCGCCTGCCGGGGGCCGTCACTGGAAATTACGACGGCGGCAGGCTGGGTGTGGGATGCGGTCAGGGTTGCTTCGGTTTCCGTTGTCATGGGCTTTCTTTGGCTGTTCGGACTGGTTGTTTGTTAAGGGAGGCGTTCGTCGTAGGTAAGACGGGGCTTATCTAATGGGTGTCGGGTTGGCGATGACGGGGGCGGTGCCGGTGAAGCCGTCGCGGGTTTCGGCGATTTCGCGGATGCGGTTGCGGCAGGCGTACCAGCCGGCGACCATGAGGGCGGAGGCGATGGCGGTGACGAGCATGGTCAGGGGTGAGTCGATGAAGACCATGATCAGGACGCTGATGAGGAAGAGCAGGGAGAGGTAGCCGGTGTAGGGGGCGCCGAACATCCGGAAGGAGGGGCGGGTCAGCCAGCCTTTGTCGGCCCAGCGTTTGAGCTGGATCTGGCACAGGACGATGGTGGCCCAGGTCATGATGATGCCTACGGAGGCGACGTTGAGGACGATTTCGAAGGCCTGGGCCGGGACGAGGTAGTTCAGCGGGACACCGAGGAGGGACACCCCGGCGGTGATCGCGATCCCGCCGTAGGGGACGCCTGCTTTGTTCATCCGGGAGGCGAACTTGGGGGCGGAGCCGTTCACGGACATGGAGCGCAGGATCCGGCCGGTGGAGTACAGGCCGGCGTTCAGGGAGGACAGGGCGGCGGTGAGGACCACGAGGTTCATGATGACGTCCACGCCCTGGATGCCGATGGAGCCGAAGAACGTCACGAACGGGCTGACGCCCTTTTCGTAGGAGGTGTAGGGCAGCAGCAGGGCCAGCAGGATCACGGAGCCGACGTAGAACACCGCGATGCGGAAGACCACGGAGTTGATGGCCTTGGGCATGATCTTTTCCGGGTTTTCGGTCTCGCCGGCGGCGGTGCCGACCAGTTCGATCGAGGCGTAGGCGAACAGGACGCCCTGCATCAGGATGATCATGGGCAGCAGGCCGTTGGGGAAGATCCCGCCGTTATCGGAGAGCAGGCTCAGGCCCACCTGCTGGCCGTCCACGGGGGTGCCGAAGATAACGAAGTAGGTGCCCACGACCAGGAAGATGACCAGGGCCGCGACCTTGATCAGGGCGAACCAGAATTCCATCTCGCCAAAGACCTTGACCGAGACCAGGTTCAGGGCCAGGACCACGACCAGGGCGATCAGCGCCCAGGCCCACTGCGGGACGGCCGCCATCCAGGGGATGTAGTTGCCGAAGAAGTTCATGTACAGGGCCGCGGCGGTGATATCCACGATGGTGGTCGTGGCCCAGTTGATCCAGTAGAACCAGCCCGAAACGAACGCGGCCTTCTCACCGAAGAACTCCCTCGCGTAGGACACGAACGAGCCCGAGGACGGCCGGTGCAGGACCAGTTCGCCCAACGCCCGCAGGATCAGGAACGCGAAGAACCCGCACACCGCGTAAGCAATGACCAGCGACGGGCCAGCGGCGTTCAACCGACCGCCCGCACCAAGGAACAACCCGGTCCCGATCGCACCGCCAATCGCGATCATCTGGATCTGCCGGGGCTTGAGGTTCTTGTGATAACCCTTATCCTCCGCATGCAACGCCGACTCACTGGCATGCGCATGCCCGCCGTCGAGTGGTTTCAGTACAACCTCGTCATTGGGGTTGATGGGCACGGTTGATCCTTTCGATAGGGAGAAGATCCTGCTTGGGTGGGGAAGAAAGTTATGGGTGTGCAGCCGGCGGGTTGGAGTGCGCGCCAGAAAACGGGCTAGAAAACCGACCAGCCAGTGCGGTCGGAAAGGTCGGCGAGGGCCGCAGTGCCGGCGAGGGAGTTCCCCTTGGCGTCCAGCCGGGGACTCCAGACGCAGATCGCGCAAACACCTGGAACGATCACCAGGATTCCGCCGCCCACGCCGCTTTTTCCGGGCAGGCCAACGCGGTAGGCGAACTCGCCCGCGGCGTCGTACATGCCGCAAGTGAGCATGATGGAACCAATGCGTTTCGCTTCGCTGGGGGACACCACGGTTCCGTGGGTCCCCTGGCCGTTCCTGGCAAGGAAGAGCCCGGCCTTGGCGAGTTCCACGCAGGTCATCATGATGGAGCATTGGCGGACGTAGTTTTCCACTACTGATTCCGCTGACTGGGCCAGGTTGCCGAAGTCCTTGAGGAAATGTGCGAGCGCCAGGTTGCGGTTGCTGCTGGAAAGCTCGCTGGCAGCGGCGGCCTCATGGATGAAAGGCCCTGCGCTGCCCGCCTGGTCGGTGAGGAACCGCAAGAGCCGCGTGGCGGCGTCAGGCGTTTCATTCATCAGGTGATCGGTGACCACCAACGCGCCGGCGTTGATGAAAGGGTTCCGCGGGATGCCCTGTTCCGCTTCCAACTGGACCAGGGAGTTGAAGGGGGTGCCGGACGGTTCGCGCAGGACCCGGGACCACAGTGTTCCTGCCCTGTCGCCCCGAAGCGCCATCGCCAGGGTGAACACCTTGGAGATGCTCTGGATGGAAAACGGGACGCCGGAGTCGCCGGAACTGAACACCTCCCCGGACGCGGTGGCAACTGCGATGCCAAACATGTTGAAGGGAACTGCCGCCAGGAAGGGGATGGAGGCCGGAACCGAGCCGCTTTCGCGCTCCGGCCGGTGACGGCGGACGATGTCGTCGAGAATCTGGCCCAACGGTGGGGCCTCAAGGGTCGTGGTCATTTCGTGCCTAAATGTTCTTTGTTCGTGCCGGCCCATTCCTGGATATGGAGCAGGGCCACCAGGGCGTCCCGGGGGTCGCCGAAGTCCAGGCCGGTGGCCCGGGAAGCTTTGCTGATGCGGTAGTAGACGGTGTTCTTGTGCAGCTTCATCCTGCTGGCGCATTCGGCGACGTCCAGTGCGGCGTCGAAGTAGGCGTGCAGGGTTTCTGCGAGTTCGCCGTCCTGCTGCAGCAGCGCGGAAAGGCCGCGGTGGCGGAAGGTGGAGGACGTGAAGTTCTGGACCGCCTCCCGGAAGAGGATTTCTGCCTCGAAGTCGTCCACGGTGGCTACGGCCTTGTCCGGAGACGTACCGACGCAACTCAGCAGGGCCTCGGTGATGCGGGTGGTTGAGTGGATGGACAGCAAGTCCGGGACCACTGGACCGACGGCGGCGAACGGGCTGATGCCCAGGTGCTTGGCTGCATCCCGGACGATTGCGTCGGCCAGGCTCCGCAGCCCTGGCTCCGCGGCGGTTGACTGCAGGCCCGGGACAATCACGGCGGTGTCGCCCTTGAACTGGCCCACGACGGCGGACGCCTTGAAGGCAGCCGCATGGATGGACGCAAGGTTGGCGAGTTCGCCGTGCTTCAGTGCGGCGTCGTCAGCCTGGGCTTCGGCATCCGAGATTCCTATCAGGATCAAAGCGGCGGGGCGTTCAGCAGGGATTTTCTCGCTGTGGGCGCTGGCCGCGGCTTCCGCCGGTCCTGACAGGATCCGGGCAATGCGGTCTTCGCGCATGTGCACAGACTGCTGGTTGCGGTACCGGATCAGCTCGGCGGAAGCCCGGGCGGCAGATCCGTTGAGCACGTACTCTACGTCCGTGCCGAAGCCGCCCCCGGTCTCCTGCAGCCAGATGTAGCCCATGATCCGGTCCCCGGCGAACAGTGTGATGGCCACCCGTTCCCGGAGCCCGTCCTGTGGCCGGGCGGGTACCCGCACCGGCAGCCGGGTCCTGTGCAGTTCACGGTAGGCGCCCAGGTCCTTGAGCAGCAGCTCGTATTTACGCGGACCGCGGCGGGCCAGGATGGAGGCCTTGCGCAGCTCGTCGATGTCGTTCGAAACGGTGGAGTATGCCAGCACCTTGTTGGCTGCATCTTCGATGAGCACGTGGCTGGAGGTGAGCCTGGCGGTGGTCTGGGCGATGGCGAACAGGTCCTCTTCCAGCAGCGTCAGCACTTCGCTCTGGTAGCTGCGCGGCTGGATGCGGTCCTTGGCAATGGACAGGAGCCGGTCCCAATCGGCCCCCGGATCCACCAGGAGCAGGCCCGTACCGGCGTCGCGGAGCAGTTCCTCAGCTTCGGCGAGCTCTTCGCGCATTCCCTTGACGGCGACCACCGGCGGAGGGTTCTTCAGGAGCCGGCGCAGCGCGGGCAAAGCCGAGCGGCCACGGACGCCGATCAACAGCACAAAGGCCGCGCCGCCGTCGGGCGCTTCATCATCCGCATCCACGATCAGGAACCGTTCGATCGCGGAGCTGGCCGGGGCCGGCCGGAGGATGAGGCTGGCGAAACCCAAGGGGAGATCCGAAAGGATATCCTCCACCGTAACCGCTGCCATGGCTTCCTTTTTCGCGTCGATCTCACCGGACGGCTCTGTCCGGTCACCCCATGCTATCGAGGCACGCGGCGGCAAAATATGGAAGCCATTCCAAAGGCACTGGCAGCTTTTCGGGTAGCTGACCAAGTTGGGCGGGTTGGCAGCCCTGTATGGCCGTCAATGCCCGAAGCGGCTGGCAGCGAAGCGGGCCCTTAGCAGCTTTCCCGGAGCCCGGCCGGCTCCAAAGGGTGTACTGACAGACCCTGCCGCGCATCTCCAGGCGGGGTTAGCGTTTCTGGGACAGCGCGGTTCAGCCATAATCGGAAATTTTGTGCCGCCTTCCCTTCTTTCGACACAGGAGCATGACACATGGATAAGCGCACCCTGGGCACCAGCGGCCTCGAAGTCTCCGCCATCGGGCTGGGCTGCATGAGCATGAGCGGCGGCTACAGCGACAGGCCCGACCGGCAGGAGATGATCTCGCTGATCCGCGCCGCCGTGGACCGCGGCGTCACCTTCTTCGACACCGCCGAGATCTACGGCCCCTACGCCAACGAGGAACTGGTGGGTGAGGCGCTCGCCCCGTATAGGGGCGAGGTGGTGATTGCCACCAAGTTCGGCTGGGACATCGACCCTGCCGAGCGCAAGCCAAGCGGAAAGGTCACCAGCCGTCCCGACGTCATCAAGCACGTGGTGGAGGGCTCGCTCCAACGGCTCGGCGTTGAGGCCATTGACCTCTACTACCAGCACCGCGTGGACCCCGACGTCCCCATTGAGGACGTGGCCGGGGCGGTCAAGGAACTGATCGACGCCGGCAAGGTGAAGCACTTCGGCATGTCCGAGGCCGCCGCAGGGACCATCCGCCGGGCCCACGCGGTCCAGCCCGTGACCGCCGTCCAGAGCGAATACTCGCTGTGGTGGCGGCGCCCCGAAGAAGACGTCCTGGCCACGTGCGAGGAACTGGGCATCGGGTTTGTGCCTTTCAGCCCGCTCGGCAAGGGCTTCCTGACCGGCACCATCGACACCTCGACAAGCTTCGAGGCCGGCAACGACATCCGCGCCACTATCCCCCGCTTCACCCCCGAGGCCAGGGAGAACAACCGCGTAGTGGTGGACCTGCTCACCGGGATCGCGGAGCGCAAGGGCGCAACCCCAGCCCAGATTGCCCTAGCCTGGCTCCTTGCCCAGAAGCCCTGGATTGTTCCGATCCCCGGGACCCGCAAGCTGCACCGGCTGGACGAAAACCTCAGCGCTGCCGGCGTGGCACTGTCCGCGGACGAACTCACCGAAATAGAGGACGCCGCCGCGAAGATCCAGGTGCAGGGCGGCCGGTACAACGAGGCCGGGGAACGCATGACCAACCTCTAAAAGGACCGCGCTCCCGCCGATCCGAGTGGGCAACCGGCGTCGAACCTTCGCCTGATCGGAAGCCCCCGCGCGAGTTGAACTCCAGCGCGGGGGCTTCCCAGGCTTCGGGGTTGGGGAACGATCCGAAGCCGAATTCAATGTACTGGTCCCGGGGAACCGCCTTGACCAGTCCGGGCCATATCCGGGAAATCTTGACGGAACCTTGAGCCAGCCGGCTGGCTGGGCCGGCCTAGGTCACACGGCCCGCCCCTCAAGCAGGCCGCGCCTCTCAAGCAGGCCGCAGCGAGGTGATCATCCGCCGGATGTCCTGGTACTCGTCCGTTTCCATGTACTTCTTCGCCTGTTCCAGGATCGGCAGGGACGAAGCCCCCGGCGTCACGTTGTTCTCCGGGTTGAAGAACGCACCGAACATGGCGGCAGTGGGAGGCCAGTTGAAGAAGTGGAAGATGCAGGACGCGGAGTCGCCGGTGGGTGCCGGGACCGAGGTGATGCCGTAGGCCGCCGCCGGCGTGTCCGCCGGTCCAGGTGTGGCGCTGTTCCCTCGGGTCTCGTACATGAACCGCGGAGTCCCCTCACCTTGCACCAACTGCGGCAATTCCTCGGAATCCAGCACAGAGTATGGATACCTGTCCATGCATGTGGACCCGACGGCCATGTTGGTCCGAAGCGTCGCCAGTGGCTTGCCGGCTTCGTTGGTCACCTCCGCGAAGGCACCGCCGCCCTCAGGAAGCTCCCCCGCCGGATCCTTGACGCTCCACGCGGCCGGATAGTCGAACGTCAACTGGCCGTCCGCCGTCGTGAAACTGGTCCAGGCGGCCGACGCCGGCGCGCTGGGACTCGGCGAAGCCGTGGCACTTGGCGAGGCGGTCGCCGTCGGCATGGCAGTTGTGGTTCCCGTCGCGGAGGTGACGGTGGGGCTGGGACTCGACGTCGTCGTCGGTCCCGCCTGCGGGCCGCAGCCCGTGAAAAGCAAGGCCATCAGAATGGCTGTAGGAAAAACCGCGCCTGACGCGGCTGGACTGCGCATCACACCCTCCTTTGGGTTTGAGTTAGGTGCTTTAAATTGTGGAGCGCGCGGGCGCGCCGGGATCCGCCAACGGCCCTTTTGGCGCCGAACCGTTGCGGCGATAACAAAACACGCGCACCCTCTAGGCGGCCCTCCCGCAAGATGACGCTCCGGTGAAGCCGCGTTGCGGAACATGGCGCCGGATTGCCCGGTTTGGCCTTATTTTGCGCCTTCCGTGGCGTCATAAGTAGCCCGGTTTCGTCCCGTTTAGCTTCCATTGCGGGGTGCTGGCCAACACCCTTGAGGCCGTGTTTAGGTGGTGTCACGGCACAGGCCAGGCCGCACCGCATAACAAACGCATGACGACAGGAGGACCCGATGCCGCACATAGCCAGCTGCACCAATGGCACCCATGCCGCAGGTTCTCCGTGTTGCTGCCGGGCCTGATCCGCCGGGTCTGATCCGCTTCCGCTGACCGGCGCAGCCCTCCTAGATTTCGATTCATCCCGCTCCCGGGTGCACCCCGGGCCAGCCTTGCTGTGCCCTCATCCCGTCCCCCGTTTCCAAGAAAGGCCACACCATGTCCTTCGCTGCACCGTCCGCACCTCCCTCCACCCAAGGGCATTCCACCTTCACCCGGCGCCGCGCCCTGGGCGCCCTCCTGGCCTTGCCCGCGCTCGGCGTCCTCACCGCTTGCGGCGGGAGCGCCACCGCCGGCAACACCCAGCCAACGCAGGCAACGTCCCCTCTGGCCGCCGAAGTGCCCGCCGGTACCACCATCACCGTGGGCGACCCCACGGTCAAGGTGGCCCTGGAGCTGTCCGGCCTGAACAAGGAACTGGACTTTAATGTGGAGTTCGCCAACATCTCCGGAGGCCCGCAGACCACCGAAGCCTTCCGGGCAAACGCCCTGGATGTCGGTTCCGTGGCTGACATCCCGCCGATCCACGCCACCTGGACCGGCCTGGACGTGCGCATCATCGCCAGTGCCTTCCGCCAGGACGCCGTGAACCACCCCCTCTATGAACTCGGCATCGCTCCCGGAGCGGGAATTTCCTCCCTGCAGGACCTGCGCGGCAAGAAGATCGCCTACAGCCCGGGACAGGCCCAAGGCGCCCTGGTGCTGCGGATCCTGGAAAAAGCCGGGCTCGGGCAGGACGATGTAAAGCTGGTGGAGCTGCCCAGCACCGGCGACGTCTATTCCACCGCCCTAGCCAGCAAGCAGGTGGATGCCGCACCAATCGGCGGCGTGCAGATCAAGCGCTACCTCTCCAAATACAAGGCCGACGGCGCCTCCACCCTCCGGCACGGCCTGCGGGACGACCCCGGCCACCTGTACTCCCCCGCCAAGGTCCTGGATGACCCCGCCAAGGCAGCGGCCCTCGCCGCGTACGTCAAGGTGTGGGGCAAGGCCCAGCGGTGGATCGAGGACCACCCGGCGGAATGGCTCGAAGGCTACTACGTCAAGGACCAGGGTCTTTCCCGCGAGGACGGCCAGTACCTGATCGATGCCGCGGGCAAAAGGGACGTGCCCGTGTCCTGGACGGAAGCCATCGAACGGCACCAGCAGACCATCGACCTGCTGGCCCGGGAGCAGAAGAAACCCGAACTGGTCGCGGCGGACCTGTACGACACCCGCTACGAAGCCATCGCGGGCACCGCCTTCGCCGAGGCTGCAAAGGCAGGTGCCGCATGAGCGCCGCGGCCGTGGTGGAACGAACCGCCTTCGCACCCCACCAGGACCCGGCAGTCGCCGGACGTGAGGATGTACGGCCCACGGGCCGCAGGCTGGGACCCGGACGACGACGGCGGCTCGCCGGGCTGTTGGGCCCATCGGCTTTGCTGCTGCTCTGGACAGCCGCCTCGGCAACAGGGCTGCTGGACCCCCGCATCCTCTCCGAACCATGGACCGTGGTGGCTACGGCAGGTGAGCTGATTGCCGATGGACGGCTCCAGGAAAACCTCGCCATCTCGGCTCAGCGGGCGGGACTGGGGCTGTTCTTCGGCATCGTCGTGGGCGCCGTGCTGGCCCTGGTCTCCGGGCTCAGCCGGGCAGGCGAGGCGTTCATCGACGGGCCAGTGCAGATCAAGCGCGCCATCCCGGGCCTGGCCCTGATTCCGCTCCTCATCCTGTGGTTCGGGATCGACGAGACCATGAAGGTCCTCACCATCACCCTCGGCGTCTTCGTTCCCATCTACCTCCAGACCCACGCTGGCCTCCGCGGCATTGACCTGCGCTACGTCGAACTGGCGCAAACAGTGGGCCTGAGCCGTGCAGGCTTCATCCGCCGCGTGGTACTCCCCGGCGCCCTGCCCGGCTTCTTCCTGGGCCTCCGCTTCGCGGTCACCGGGGCCTGGGTGTCCCTGGTGGTGGTGGAGCAGATCAATTCCACCAGCGGCATCGGCTACATGATGGAACTCGCCCGCACCTATGGCCAGACCAACATCATCGTCCTCGGACTCGCCGTATACGGCATCCTCGGCCTGCTGTCCGACGGCGTTGTCCGCTTCATCGAACGAAAGGCACTCTCATGGCAGCGCACGCTGGCGGGCTGACCGCCGTCGCACCTTCCCGCACCAAAGCGCCCACGGAGGCACCGCTGGTTTCCGTCCGTGGCCTCGTCCGCGGCTTCGGGCCGAAGGGCGTCCTGAACGGTGTGGACCTGGACATCGCCCCCGGCGAGTTCGTAGCCCTGCTGGGTCCCAGCGGCTGCGGCAAAAGCACGCTCCTGCGAGCGCTGGCCGGACTGGACCACGATGTGAAAGGCAGCGGTGTCATCAACGTTCCGGAGCGGGTGTCGGTGGCCTTCCAGGACTCCCGCCTGCTGCCCTGGGACACGGTTCTGGGCAACGTCACGCTGGGACTGGGAGGTCACGACGCCGACACGAAGGCCCGCAGGGCCCTCGCCGAAGTGGGACTCGCGGGCCGCGAAAAATCCTGGCCGCATGAGCTCTCCGGCGGTGAGCAGCAGCGCGTTGCACTGGCCCGCTCCCTGGTCCGTGAACCGCAGCTACTGCTGGCCGACGAACCCTTTGGCGCGCTCGACGCGCTGACCCGCATCAAGATGCACGGCCTGCTCCGCGACCTCGTGGCCGCGCATCGGCCCGCCGTCCTGCTGGTCACCCACGACGTGGACGAGGCCATCGCCCTGGCCGACCGGATCGTGGTCCTGGACAGCGGCCGCGTGGCAACTGTGCGCACAGTTGCGCCGGAGATTGGCACCTCCGCTGCCGGAACCCCCACAGACGCCGCCGGACACGAAGCCCTGCGCCGCGATCTGCTCACTGCCCTCGGCGTCGAAGTCACCGTCGCCAGCCACTAAATCACTTCACCCCTTAGGAGCACCCCATGAGTTCCCAGAGTCCTGATTCCACCCAGCGCAAACTTCACCTCAACGCCTTCCTGATGAGCACCGGCCACCACGAGGCCTCGTGGCGCCTGCCCGAAAGCGATCCCCATTCCAGCACCAACGTGGAGCACTACAAGCAGCTGGCCCGCACCGCCGAACGCGGCAAGCTGGACTCCATCTTCTTCGCCGATTCTCCGGTCCTCTTCGGCGAGGTGGGCCGCCGCCCGGCCGGGAAGCTTGAGCCCACCGTGCTCCTGACCGCGATCGCCGCCGCCACAGAACACATCGGCCTGATCGCCACCGCCTCCACCACCTACAACGAGCCGTTCAACCTGGCCCGACGCTTCGCGTCCGTGGACTGGGTCAGCGGTGGCCGCGCCGGATGGAATGTGGTCACCACTGCCGGTCCCGACGCCGCCCGCAACTTCGGCGTGGACGACCAGCCCGCACACGCAGTCCGGTACGAGCGTGCCGCCGAGTTCATCGAGGTGGCGCAGAAGCTTTGGGACAGCTGGGAGGACGACGCGGTCTTGGCGGACAAGGCCGACGGCGTCTGGGCGGATTCCGAACGGATCCGCACCATCGACCACGAAGGCAAACACTTCAAGGTCCGTGGCCCGCTCAACGTTCCCCGTTCACCACAGGGTCACCCGCTGATTGTCCAGGCCGGCTCCTCGGAGGATGGCAAGGACCTTGCCGCCCGATACGCCGATGCCGTCTTCACCGCCCACCAGACTCTCGCCGACGCGCAGGACTTCTATCGGGACCTCAAGAAGCGAACCGCAGCCGTCGGCCGTGATCCGGAGACCATCAAGATCCTTCCGGGCATCGTCCCGGTCATCGGGGCCACGGCGGAGGAAGCCCAGGCCCTCGAACATGAACTGGACCGGCTGATCAAGCCCGGGTACGCCCGGATCCAGTTGGCCAAGACTCTCCGCGTAGCGCCCGAGGACCTGCCCCTGGACCGCCAGCTGCCGGACAACCTGCCCAGCGAGGATGAAATCGAGGGCGCCAAGAGCCGCTACACCCTGATCGTTCAGCTGGCACGCCGGGAGAAGCTCACAGTCCGGGAACTGATCGGACGCCTGGGCGGCGGCCGCGGCCATCGGACCTTCACCGGCACGCCTGTCCAGGTGGCGGACGCCATCCAGGAATGGTTCGACGGCGGCGCCGCGGACGGCTTCAACATCATGCCGCCCGTGCTGCCCTCGGGGCTCGAAACGTTTGTGGACCAGGTGGTGCCCATCCTGCAGGAGCGCGGCCTGTTCCGCACCGAATACACGGGCCGGACCCTGCGGGAGCACTACGGCCTGGAGCGTCCTGTAAACCTCTTTACGGGTGCCGAAGCGCCGGAGCTCGCTTCGATCGGGTCGGCGCTCTAGTGGCCCGGCAGCTGAAGCTCAATCTGTTCATCTACCCCGGCGGCCACCATGAAGCAGCCTGGCGGCACCCGAAGTCCCAGCCGGACCGGCTGCTGGACATCAGCTTCTACCAGGAGCTCGCGCAACGCGCGGAGAGGTCCAAGTTCGACGCGGTGTTCTTCGCGGACGGGCCGGCACTGGAGAGCAACGTGCAGTACGCCACCAGGTTCCGTCTGGAGCCCTTCACCTGGCTGTCCGCGATCGCCGTCGCCACCGAACGGATCGGCCTCATTGGCACGGCGAGCACCACCTACCTGGAGCCGTACAACGCGGCCCGGCTGTTCGCGTCGCTGGACCACGTCAGCGGCGGCCGGGCGGGCTGGAACATCGTCACCACCGGCGCCGAACGGGCAGCCCGGAACTTCGGCCTGGACGAGCACCCGCCGCACGCCGAACGCTACTCCCGCGCAGACGAATTCGTTCGGGTGGTGGGCAAGCTCTGGGACAGCTGGGAGGACGGGGCGGTGGTGTCCGACGCCGGCACGGGAGTTTTCGCCGATACCTCACGGATCCACCCGATCGGGCATGAGGGCGAGCACTTCCGGGTGGAAGGGCCCCTAAACACCCCTCGGTCCCCGCAAGGCCGGCCGGTCTACGTGCAGGCAGGCTCCTCCGCCGACGGTAAAGCCTTCGCGGCCCAGCATGCGGAAGCCGTGTTCACCGCACACCAGACCCTGCAAAGCGCGCAGGGGTTCTACGCCGACATCAAGGCGCAGGCGTCAGCGGCCGGCCGTGATCCGGACAAGCTCCTGGTCCTTCCCGGCATCAGCCCTTACCTGGGCTCCACCGAGGCGGAGGCGCGCGCTCTGCGCCAGGAATTCGACGAACTGACCCAGCCGGAATACGGGCTCGGCATCCTCCGGAAGCTGCTGGGCGTTGACTTGGACGGGCTCAGGCTGGACGACACTTTCCCGGAGGAGCTGCTGGCTGCCGCGGGCCGTGAGAGCAGCCGGAGCCAGCTGTTGTTGGAAGTCATCCGCCGGGAACGCCTCACTGTGCGCCAGGTCCTGCACCGCTTTGCCGGCGCCCGCGGCCACTACGCCGTGGCCGGAACGCCGGTGCAGGTGGCGGACGAGATCCAGCGCTGGTTCGAAAACGGGGCGGCCGACGGGTTCAACATCATGCCGCCCTGGCTGCCCGGCGGCTTCGAGGCCTTCGCCGATGAGGTGGTCCCCATCCTGCAGGCCCGCGGCCTGTTCCGGACCGAATACTCGGGCCGGACACTGCGCGAACACTTCGGGCTGGACCGGCCCGAGAGCCAGTACAGCCAGCAAGTTCACCACCACCAGCAACTTCAAGGAGCATCCGCATGACCGACTACCGCAGCCTCGGTGCCACCGGCATCAAGGTCAGCCCCCTGACCCTTGGCACCATGATGTTCGGGGCCATCGGCAACCCGGACCACGACGACTCCATCCGCATCATCCACCGGGCGCTCGAGTCCGGCATCAACGTGGTGGACACGGCCGACGTCTACTCCCAGGGCGAGTCCGAAACCATTGTGGGCAAGGCCCTGAAAGGCCGCCGCGACGAGGTGGTCCTGGCCACGAAGGTCCACGGGCGCCTCGGCGAGGACGTGAACCAGGCCGGCAATTCGCGCCGCTGGATCATCCGCGCTGTGGAGGACAGCCTGCGCCGGCTGCAGACGGACTGGATCGACCTCTACCAGGTGCACCGGCCGGAACCGGACACCGACATCGACGAGACTCTCGGCGCATTGTCCGACCTCGTCCGGCAGGGCAAGATCCGCTACATCGGAACGTCCACATTTGAGCCGGGGCAGATCGTAGAGGCCCAGTATGTGGCCCGCGAGCGCCACCGGGAACGGCCGGTGGCGGAACAGCCGCCCTACTCCATCCTGGCGCGGGGCGTGGAACGTGAAGTCCTGCCGCTGGCCCAGCGCCACCGGCTGGCCGTGCTGCCGTGGAGCCCGCTGGCCGGCGGTTGGCTCTCCGGCCGGATCAGGCCCGACGGCGGCCACGCCCCCTCCAGCAGGGCCGCCCGGCAGCCTGCCCGGCACGACCCCTCGACCGCCGAGAACGCGCGCAAGACGCAGGCGGTGCTGGAGTTGACTGAACTTGCCGACCAGGCCGGGCTGTCCCTGATCCACCTGGCGCTGGGATTCGTGCTTGAGCACCCGGCCGTCAGCTCGGCGATCATCGGCCCGCGGACGCTGGAGCAGTTGGAAGGGGCCCTGGGAGCGGACAAGGTGAGCCTGTCCTGCGATGTCCTGGACCGGATCGACGAGATCGTCCCGCCCGGCACCACGCTGAACGTCGCGGACAGCGGCTACCAGCCGCCGTCGCTCCTTGATCCGCTGCTGCGGCGCCGCAGCCGGTAATGGCCTAGGCTCACCATTCCAAACACACATCGACTGCTCCGTAACTGCCGTTCTGAGCCGCCAAAAGGGCGCTTCCGGAGCAGTCGATGGGAAGTTAGTCCGGCTCCGGAGCTTCTTCGGGTTCGAAGGTGTTGGGCTCGTTGGTGGCACCCAGGCCCACGCCTTCCTGCCCGGCGGGGACGCCGCCGTCGTCCTTCTCCTTGTCAGCCCCGCCGTTGGCTGCCGGTTCCTGCGCGTCGTCGTCGGGCAGGGATTCGGGTGAGTTGATGGTCATGGCTCCTCCTGGGTGTGTGGTCAATCACACTATCAAGTGGGTGAAGCAGGCAGAATAGCGGAGAGAAAGCCCTTTCTGAGCCTCCCACCCGAAGGAACATCCGTGGAATACCGCCCCCTTGGCCGCACCGGCCTGTCCGTGTCTCCCGTCTGTGTCGGCACCAGTTCGCTGGGCAGCCACCCCGCGCCCCACGGAACCGACACCGCCGTCGCCACCATCCGCCGGGTCCTCGAAGGCCCCTTCAACTTCATCGACACGTCCAATGAATACGGGCAGACGAACAGTGAGCGCCGCATCGGCCAAGCCCTCGCGGAAGCCGGTGGGCTGCCCCAGGGCGTTGTGGTGGCCACGAAGGTGGACCCCATCCGCGGAATCAATGACTTCTCCGGCGACCGGGTCCGCCGGTCCGTGGAGGAAAGCCTTGAACGGCTCGGCCTGGACCGGCTCCAGCTGGTGTACCTCCACGATCCGGAGAAGATCACCTTCGAGGAAGGCATCGCGGCGGGCGGCCCGCTGGAAGCGCTGATCGAGCTGCGCGACCAAGGCGTCATCGGGCACCTGGGCGTAGCTGGCGGGCCGATCGACCTTGAACTGAAGTACCTCGCACTCGATGTGTTCGACGTCGTCATCAGCCACAACCGCTACACGCTCGTGGACCAGACCGCCGAGCCGCTCATCCAGGACGCCATGGACCGTGGGGTGGCGTACGTTAACGCGGCACCGTTCGGCGGCGGCATGCTGGTCAAGGGTCCGGACGCCGCCCCCACCTACTGCTACCGCCCGGCCAGCGAGGCCATCATCGGGCGGGTCAAGCAGATGGAGGCGATCTGCAAGGAATACGGAGTGCCGCTGGCTGCCGCCGCCCTGCAGTTCTCCACCCGGGATCCGCGGGTCAGCTCCACGATTGTTGGAATGTCGGAACCTGGACGCGTCGAGGAAACCGTCAAGCTCGCGGAGTGGGACATCCCTGAGGATTTCTGGGATCAGATTCTGCCGCTCGCGGCGGCCGGGACCGGCGAGCTGGGCTAATCGGAATAGAGCGGACTACTGACCTAACGTTGTGGCGGAGAGCCTGAACAGTGTCAGGACAAGGGACAGGCGCACACGCCCTGTCGCCGTGAGGATATCGAACCCAACCGCCTGCGAGTACTCGGCGGTGCGGCTCTGCACGGTGGAGTGGTGGAGGCCAACCTCGTCGGCGGCTGCCCGGAGGCTGTTCGTCGCCGCAATGGCCTCAAGGAGCACCAGCGCCTTGGGTTGAGCACGCAGCAGCCCTTTCAGAGCCGTGAGGTCAGGGATCTCAAACGCGGAGGAATCTGCCAGCTCCGCAAAGACCAGCAGGCTTCCCAGGTCATCGGCGAGCAGCCGCGGATTCTGCGGGCCAGTCAGCCGCAGCGCGAGGAGCGCCGAGTCCCACGACCTCTCAAGCGCGCCTGGCAGCACAGCCAGGCCGACCCCCGAGCGGGACTCAGGCCGTGCATCGGCGGGCCTGCACACAGCTGCCCGGACGGGCCCTACCTCTGTGTAGATGACTGCACTTGGTCCCGGCAGCACCGTTGCGGCGGGGACGGCCACCACGCGGTAGGCCGTGTCCCGGTCAAGATGGAGCATGGCGGCCGCATCCATCCGCCGGTCCAGGGGCGCGGTACGGTCAATGACCGTCGCGACAGCCCGGCGGGTGGCGGCCACCGGGCTGGTGCGGTCGAACGAGATCCCCAGCGCAATCGCCACGCGCTCAAGGATCATCTCATCATTGGCGAAGGCGGGCCCGGACCGCTCAATCCACACACGCCCGCCATCACCGAAGTCATGTCCGGGCCAGGCACCGGGCGCCCCGGGCACGGTTTTCGTACCGGAGGCGTCAACGCGAAGGGTGTTCCCGTCAACCGCGTATCCCGCCGGGCAGCCGCTGAGCACCGCGGCGCCTTTCAGCAGGATGTGGGCACTGGCATGCCCGTCAACGAGCGCATCAAAGTACGCGATCACCTTGAGGCCTTCGGATGCCTCGGGGTCAAGCGCTTTGAGGCGCCACACCAATCCCTGCATATCTGCCGCTTCGTTGAGGTCGCTACTGGTCCGAAAATCCTACTCTGTCCGCCACCTGCCGGGGAGCGTGCCGAGGCGTCAGGCGCCGAGGATGCGGCGAACCCATCTCGTCCGTACGGCCCGGGCCTGGATTGACATTGCGGCCTGCGGAACAAGCATGTCGAAACCGTGGAATCCGCCGGCCCAGACGTGCAGCTCCGCTACGCCTCCAACGGCCCAGATTGCCGACGCGTAGGCCACCACCTCGTCCCTGAACACTTCTCCAGTAGCTACGTCAACGAAGGCAGGCGGCAGGTTGGACAGGTCAGTTGCCCGGGCAGGGGCTGCGTAGACGGACACGTCCGACGTCTTGCGCCGGTCACCGAGCAAGGCGTCCCAGCCGGTGTCGTTGCTGGTGCGGTCCCACAGCCCGAAGCCGTCAATCTGGTAGCTGGAGACAGTTTCGTTGCGGTCATCGAGCATGGGGCAGATCAGCACCTGGGCGGCCAACGCCGGACCTCCACGGTCCCGCGCCATCAGGGCCACTCCCGCGGCCAGCCCGCCGCCGGCACTGGCTCCAGCGATGATGAGGCGTGCCGGGTCGAAGCCGAGCTCCTCGGCATGGGCGGCGGTCCAGACAAGGCCGGCATAGCAGTCCTCCACGGGCGCCGGGTCCGGGTTCTCGGGGGCGAGACGGTACTCGACCGACACCGCGACAGCATTCATGAGTTCCACCCACTCAATGAGCATGTCCGCCCCCAGGAAGCGGTCCCCGATGACCATGCCGCCGCCATGGGTGTGATAGATCCCCGGGCCGCCGGGAACGTGATCAATCCTGGTGAAGATCGAAACCACCAGGTCGGGTGCCCCGTCCGGGCCGGGGATGGTTCGCTCTACGTGCCTCACGGCGTGACCTGCAAGCTGCTCTTCGATGGGTGATGTGAGCGGCGCACCCCGCATCCCGGGAATCATATCCGGGGTCAGCGTGGGGTTGAGCAGATCTCCCAGAGCAGTCAGCGTTGCCCCGAGTTCAACATCAAAGGGCGGGGCTTTGTGGATCGGTTTCATAGTGTCTCCTGGTGGCTTGGTCACCGCGTTGTGACCTGAATCAGCCTAGGTAGTCCATCTGCCGATTCTAACCGCCAGCAGCACTCAAACCGGGCTGTCTGGACCGCCGGATGGCGGTCATCTGGCCATCAACGTCGCTCACCGCGAACAAGGACATGTCCTCGCTCAGGAAAAGTTCTCGAGCGCGTCCGTCAGCAGTCGTCCCGGTGCGCCCAGGCGGTGGTGAACGCCGTCGGACGCCACGAGCTCTCCATTGACGACCACCGCCGTGACATCGGCAGCGGTGGCGCTCAGGGGGAGTTGTTGCGGCTTCGATCCCGCCGTCCGGACCGAACCGGTGGCCACAGCCACCAGGTCGCAGACAGCGCCAACCCGCAAAGCCTCCGGTGCCACCGGCGTGGCCATGGACCGGGCCGCCCCTTCGGTAGCCGCGTGGAGCAGCTCCTCAGGAGAAAACCGGCCGCGTTCCCCCGAGCCCAGGCGTTCCCCGTGTTCCAGCGCCCGCATTTCGATCCAGGGGTCGATCACGGCGTGCTGGTCTGTCCCCAGCGCGATGGTAGCCCCGGCATTGGCCAGTGCCCGGGCGGGGCCAATGCCGTCCGCGAGGTCCGCCTCGGTGGTGGGACACATGACCACGGTTACCCCGGCGTTTCCGAGCAAAGCGATGTCCTCATCCGTCAAATGGGTGCAGTGGACTGCCGACAGGCGCGGGCTCAGCAGGCCGTGCCGGTCAAGGAGTCCCGTGGGCGTCAGTCCGTGCGCTGCCAGGCACGCCGCGTTCTCCGCAGGCTGCTCGCTCAGGTGGATGTGAAGCGGCATGTCGTGCGGCAGCTTGTCGGCCACCACGGCCAGGTCCGCCTCCGGCACCCCGCGGACGGAGTGAAGCGCGGCCCCCACACTGACCATGCCGGGCGGGAAGCTCCGGGCGATTTCCGTCCGAAGGGAAGCCACCCGGTCCAGCCATGCCTGCACGTCCCGGTCCCCGAACCTGGCCTGTTCAGGACTCAGCGGCAGTCCGATGCCGCCGGCAAGATACAGGGTGTCCAGGAGGGTCAGCCGGATCCCGGCGGCGGTGGCCGCCCTGGCCAGGGCAAGCTCCATGGCGTGCGGTTCCGGGTATGGCTTGCCGCCGGGCTGGTGGTGGACGTAGTGGAACTCGGCCACACTGCTGTAACCCGCCACCACCATCTCCGTGAAGACCGCCGTCGCGAGCTGCTCGTAGGCGTCGGGCGTCAGCTCCGCCGCGCTGCGGTACATGTGCTCCCGCCAGACCCAAAAGTCGCCACGGTTGTGGTGCGTGCGGCCGCGCAGGATCCGGTGGAAGGCGTGTGAGTGGGCATTTGCCGCGGCCGGGAAAACCACGCCGGACAGGATATGCGCCTCCGGGGAAGGGTCAACGGACGGAGCGATGCGTGTGATCCGGCCGTCCTGCACCTCGATCTCCACCCGTCCGGCAACTGCGGGACCGGTGCCGCCGTCGAACATTGCCGCCTCGCACCAGTACCGCATCACAGCAGCCCTTCCAGGACGTCCGCGAGTGCGGCAGCGCCGGTGCCGGCGTCCTCATCGGTGACGTGTTCCTCCGGGGAGTGCGAGATTCCGCTAGGGTTCCGGACGAACAGCATGGCGGACGGCACAAATCCGGCCAGCACACCGGCGTCATGACCTGCCCCGGTGGCCAGCAGCGGCGCCCCCGGCAGCATCCCGCTGATGGTTCGGGTCAGGCCCTGGTCAAAATGGACCGTTCCGCTGTAGGACTCCTCAGTCAGCATGACCGTGCACCCTTCTTCGGCTGCCAGCCGCTGGGCCCTGCCATGGATTGCTTCGATGAGCCTGGCCGTGACGGCGTCGTCCGGGTGGCGGGCGTCCAGCCACATGTCCACGCGGGAGGCGATAACGTTCGTTCCGCCCGGCACCGGGATGAGGCGCCCCACCGTGGCGCGTGCATCGGGCTGGCGGGCGGCGGCCTGCCGGATGGCCACAATGATTTGCGCGGCAGCCACCATCGGATCCGCCCGGTCCTCCATCAGGGTAGTCCCGGCGTGGTTGCCCTGGCCGCTGATACTCAGCTTCCAGCGGCCGTGGCCGAGGATGGAACTTCCGACGGCGATGGCCGGGCCGCGCGCTCCGAGGCCCTTTCCCTGCTCCACATGAAGTTCGACAAAGTCACCGATACGCGCCAGCGCCTGTGGATCCGGACCGATGTGACGGGGGTCCAGGCCATTGGCGCGGGCGACGTCGGCGAACGTGTTGCCGTCAGCGTCGCGCAGGTTCCGCGCTTTGTCGACGTCGATGGCTCCTGTGAGAAGGCGTGACCCGAGGCAGGCCACTCCAAAGCGGGAGCCCTCCTCTTCGGGGAAGGCGGTGATGGCCAGGGAGCGTCGCGGCTGCACTCCCCGGGCTTTGAGGAGATCGACGGCGGCAAGCGCGGAAGCTACCCCCAGCGGGCCGTCAAAGGCCCCTCCGCCGGGGACGGAGTCAAGGTGGCTGCCGGTAACCAGGGCGCCGTCCTCGGGCTGACCCCACCACGCCCAGATGATGCCGTTTCGGTCAGTTTCGACCTCCAGGCCACGCTGGCGCGCCTCGTCGATGAACCAGGCCCTCAGGTCGAGTTCCGCCGTCGAGTAGACGGCCCGGGAATAGCCTCCGCGGACCGCGTCGCGGCCCACGTCCTTGATGGAGTCAAGGAGCTGGTTGACGGTTTCCACATGTACCTCCGATTAGTACGAACTGCCACCAAGTAAAAAACCAGTTTCCATTGCATGGCAAGGCCTCGGGAGGAATGCCGCCGACACTTAACAGGTCCGCAACATGCCGGAAACGTGATCGTCCCACCAGGGGCCGGTCAACCTGGATTTTGTGAAGAGCGTGTGAAATGTAGGCGCGATCTATTGTCATCGAATGAAAGCTGGTTTTTACTTAGTGGCAAGAGATAGTGATTCGGACCACTCGAAAGCGGGTCAACCAGTGGCTGCAGATTCTTCAACCCGGACAGTGGAACGGGCCTTGGCGCTTTTGAGCGCTGTGTGTACAGACGGGGCCATCAGCCTCAGTGACGCAGCCCGGGTGGTTGACTTGTCCGCCAGCACGGCCTTGCGCCTGCTCCGGACGCTCGAGGCCAGCGGGTTCGTTTCACGGGACCCGGGCGGAAACTTCCGGCCGGGTGCCAGCGTCATCCAACTCGGTGCACTGGCCCTGGGCCACGAGTCCCTGGTCTCCCTGTGCACTCCGGCTATGAAGGGACTCGTCGCAAAGTTCGGGGAGTCCTGCTATCTCAGCATTCCCGGCGCTGGGGACACCGGAATCTACATAGCAATAGTTGAAGGAACCCACTCGATCCGGCATGCCAGCTGGGTCGGCAGAAGCATCCCGCTGGAGGGATCGGCCGCAGGCAAGGTCCTCACCGGCGGCGAGTCCGAACGCGGCTTCGCCATCATGCGAAGCGGCGTTGAAGACGATGTGACGGCCGTTGCCGCCCCAGTCATCATGGGCGGCCGGACCGTGGCTGCCCTGAGCATCGTGGCCCCCAGTTACAGGCTGGATGAAACGAAGGCAATGACAATCGGCGAGGACTTGGCGACAGTGGCCAAAACCATTCTCAATACGCCCTCCGAAGACCATGGAAAGCCGCTGGAAAGCATGGATACAAAATGATCAGGTTTGAAAGCGTTACCAAGACTTACCCGGACGGGACAGTGGCCGTGGACGGGTTGGACCTCCAAGCCCCCACCGGCAAGCTGACCATCCTTGTCGGCCCGTCCGGCTGCGGGAAGACCACCTCGCTCCGGATGATCAACCGCCTCATCGAACCCACCAGCGGAACCATCTACCTTGATGACCAGCCCACTTCCGGGATGGACGCGGCATTGCTCCGCCGCAGGATCGGCTACGTGATCCAGCACGCGGGGCTTTTCCCGCACCGCACCATCGTGGACAACGTAGCCACCATGCCGCTGCTGCTCGGCGAGAGCCGGCAGCAAGCACGCAAGAAGGCCCTTGAGCTCATGGAGCGCGTTGGCCTTCCGGCGAACTTCGCCAAGCGCTACCCCTGGCAGCTCTCGGGCGGCCAGCAGCAGCGTGTTGGGGTGGCCCGCGCCTTGGCATCGGATCCTGCGTTCATGCTGATGGACGAACCGTTCAGCGCCGTGGACCCGGTGGTCCGGGCGCAGCTCCAGGACGAGTTCCTCCGCCTCCAGCGAGAAATCGGCAAGACCATCATCATGGTTACCCACGACATCGACGAAGCCCTCAAGCTCGGGGACCAGGTGGCTGTGATGCGCGTCGGCGGGAAGCTCGCCCAGATGGCCACGCCGTCGGAGCTTCTCACTTCTCCGGCAGACGAATTCGTAGCCGACTTCGTAGGACGCGACCGGGGCTACCGTTCGTTGGGCTTCACTAATGTGGCCGGAGCCGTGACGGTGAGCGAAGAGGCCGTGGTCCAGCTCGGAGACTCCGCCGCGGAGGCGCGTGCGAGGGCCACTGGGGCATGGGTCCTGGTAGTCGACGGCGGACGAAAACCGCTTGGCTGGGCACAGCCCGAGCTGGTAGTCGGCGAGCTGAAGCGGGAGCACCTGAACCTCAGCGGCACGTCTGCGACATCGGCCGGGACCATGCGCCAGCTTCTGGACGCAGCGCTGTCCTCCCCCAGCCGCCGCGGCGTCGTCGTCAACGACCGCGGTGAACTCATCGGCACGGTAACTGCGTCCGACATCGTCAAGGCCATCGAGGCCGAACCACATCTGGAGACGGCCCGATGAACATTGAATGGCTGGGCCGCCAGTTCGACAATATTGTGTTCCTGCTCGGCTGGCATGTCCTGCTCGCCGTCACCCCTCTGATCCTTGGCCTGCTGATTGCCCTGCCCTTGGGCTGGTGGGCACACCGCAGCCGCCGGATCTACCCCCTCCTGGTAGGCATCGCGGGCCTGCTGTACACCGTGCCCTCGCTTGCATTGTTCGTCCTGTTGCCGTTGGTGCTGGGCACCAAGATCCTGGACCCCATCAACATCGTGGCCGCGCTGACCATCTACACTGTGGCGCTGCTGGTCCGAGTGGTTGCCGATGCCCTGGATTCTGTTCCCGAAGATACCGTCCAGGCGGCGAAGGCCATGGGCTACCGCGGCTACCAGAGCCTCCTGAAAGTTGAACTTCCCGTCGGCGTGCCGGTGATCGCCGCCGGCCTCCGCGTAGCAGCGGTCTCCAACGTCAGCCTCGTGTCAGTGGCTGCACTCCTCGGCATCCCCCAGCTCGGTTCGCTCTTCACCCAGGGCTTCCAGCTACGGTTCTTCACCCCGATTATCGCCGGAATCATCCTCTGCGTGGTCCTGGCCATGATCATTGACGGATTGATCATCCTCCTCAACCGGTGGCTGACACCGTGGACCCCCAAGGTGGTGGCAGCATGATCAACTACTTGTTCGACCCCGCGCACTGGACCGGTGCCGACGGCATCCCCAACCTGATCGGTGAGCACCTCGTTTACTCGCTCATCGCCCTCGCCATCGCGGCCGTGATAGCGGTTCCGCTCGGCGTCTACATCGGTGTCACCGGCAAAGGCGTCTTCATGATCGCCGGCCTGGCCAATGCCCTCCGCGCCCTCCCCAGCGTGGGACTGCTGATCCTGCTGGTCCTGCTGATCTCACCGGCCTTCCCGTCCAAGATGGGCTACATCCTTCCGAGCCTTATCGTCTTGGTGCTGCTCGCGGTGCCGCCCATCCTGACCAACACCTATGCCGGCATCCGCGCCGTGGATGCTGCCGCCGTCGACGCCGCCAAGGGCATGGGCTTTCGCACCGTGAAGATTCTCACAGATGTTCAGCTCCCCTGCTCGCTCCCCTTGGTACTGTCCGGTGTCCGAAGCGCCTTGCTGCAGATCATCTCGACGGCGACCATCGCCGCCTACATTTCGCTCGGCGGACTCGGCCGCCTGCTGATCGATGGCAAGGCCCAGAACGACTACAGCCAGATGGTTGCCGGCGCCGTGCTGGTGGCCCTGATGGCCCTTGTTTTCGACCAGTTACTTGCCTTCATCACGCGTCGGATCGTCTCACCAGGACTGACCCGGCGCACCATCAAATCGGCCGCTGCGGCCGACACCGTGCAAATCCCCGCTACGGTCTGACTCACCACCCCACGCAACATCCCCAACCGCCGTCCGGCAACCCGACCCACCCCAACCTGGCCGCTGCATGCCCCGCGCCAGCCTCCCCAGAGAGCCATTAACATGAAAAAGTACCTGACCGGCATCACCCTCGCGGCTACTGCAGCCTTGGCCCTGACCGCCTGCGGCGGGGATCCCATGAGCAGCTCCAACACCCAGGCCGCTGCTTCGAGTGACAGCATCATTGTCGGCTCCGCGGACTTCCCCGAAAGCCAGCTCATCGCCAAGATCTACGCCGAAGCCCTCAAGTCCAAGGGCGTCCAGGTGACCGAAAAGCCCAGTATCGGCAGCCGCGAAGTCACCATCCCGGCACTCAAGGACGGTTCCATCGACCTCATGCCCGAATACGGCGGAGCACTCCTGCAGTACCTTGATTCGTCGACCAAGGCAGTCTCCTCCGAAGAAGTCGCCAAGGAACTGGCCACCAAGGTCCCGTCCGGGCTGACCATGCTGACGGCCTCAGAAGCAGAAGACAAGGATGTCCTGGCTGTCAAGAAGGAAACAGCCGAGAAGCACAACCTCAAGACCATCAGCGACCTCCAGCCCGCGGCCAAGGAACTCGTCCTGGGCGGCCCCCCGGAGTGGAAGACCCGCATTAACGGCGTCGCCGGCCTGAAGTCCGTCTACAACTTGGAGTTCAAGGAGTTCTCGGCGCTCGACGCCGGTGGCCCGCTGACGCTCAACGCTCTTCTTTCGGGCCAGGTACAGGTGGCCGACCTCTTCAGCACCGACCCGGCGCTGGCCGCCAACAACCTGGTTGCGCTCGAAGACGACAAGAACCTCTTCCTGTCCGAGAACATCGTCCCGGTCATCAACGAGAAGAAGTCCACGGCCACCGTCAAGGAGGTCCTGGACAAAGTCTCGGCCGCGCTCACCACGGAAGACCTCATCGAGATGAACGGCCGCGTGGCGAAGTTCGAGGACATCGGCGAGATCGCCCAGGACTGGCTCAAGTCCAAGAACCTGGTCTAGGCCCGCGCAAGATATTAGGAGCAATACATTGAAAGCCGATTTCACTACCGGTGCCCGCCCGGTTAAAGCAGCCCGCGGCACTGAGCTGACCGCTAAGAGCTGGCAGACGGAAGCTCCGCTGCGGATGCTGATGAACAATCTGGACCCGGAGGTCGCCGAACGCCCTGATGATCTGGTGGTTTATGGCGGCACGGGCCGGGCTGTCCGGTCCTGGGCGGCGTTCGATGCGATCACCCGGACGCTGGAGACCATGGAGAAGGACGAGACCCTGCTGGTGCAGTCCGGCAAGCCCGTGGGGGTGTTCCGCACGAACGAGTGGGCGCCGCGGGTGCTGTTGGCGAACTCCAACCTCGTGGGTGACTGGGCGAACTGGCCTGAGTTCCGCCGGCTCGAGGCCGAAGGCCTGATGATGTACGGGCAGATGACGGCCGGGTCCTGGATCTACATCGGTACCCAGGGCATCCTGCAGGGCACTTTTGAGACGTTCGCCGCGATCGCGCGGAAGCTGACCGGGGATGAGAACGGCACCCTTGCCGGGACGCTGACGCTGACCGGCGGGTGCGGGGGCATGGGCGGGGCGCAGCCGCTGGCGGTGACCCTGAACGATGGTGCCTGCCTGATTGTCGACGTCGACGAGACCCGGCTGCGCCGCCGGGCGGGCAAGCGTTACCTCGATGAGGTGGAAACCGATCTCGACGCCGCCATCGCCAAGGTCCTGAAGGCCAAGGCAGAGGGCCGCGGCTGGTCGGTAGGCTACGTGGGCAACGCCGCCGAGGTCTTCCCGGAGATCCTGCGCCGCCACACCGCCGGTGAACTCACCGTTGATATCGTCACGGACCAGACCAGTGCCCATGATCCGCTGTCCTACCTTCCGGAGGGTATTTCGGTGGAGGAATGGCAGCGCGAAGCGGAGGCTGATCCGGAGGGCTTCACCAAGAAGGCCCAGGCCTCCATGGCCCGGCACGTCCAGGCGATGGTGGAGTTCCAGGACGCCGGCGCCGAGGTCTTCGATTACGGCAATTCCATCCGCGATGAGGCCCGCAAGGGCGGCTACGCCCGGGCGTTCGAGTTCCCCGGCTTCGTTCCGGCCTACATCCGGCCGCTGTTCTGCGAGGGCCTGGGCCCGTTCCGCTGGGTGGCGCTGTCCGGGGATCCGGAAGATATCCGCGTCACCGATGAGGCCATCAAGGAACTGTTCCCGGAGAACAAGCACCTGCACCGCTGGATCGACGCCGCCGCCGAGCGCGTCGAGTTCGAAGGCCTGCCCGCCCGGATCTGCTGGCTCGGGTACGGAGAGCGTGCCAAGGCCGGCCTGCTGTTCAACCAGCTGGTCAAGGAAGGCAAGGTCAAGGCACCCATCGTGATCGGCCGAGACCACCTGGACTCGGGCTCCGTCGCGTCCCCGTACCGGGAAACCGAGGCCATGGCTGACGGCTCCGACGCGATCGCGGACTGGCCCATGCTCAACGCCCTGCTCAACACCGCCTCCGGAGCGACCTGGGTGTCCCTGCACCACGGCGGCGGTGTCGGCATCGGCCGCTCCATCCACGCCGGCCAGGTCTCAGTGGCCGACGGCACCGACCTTGCCGCCCAGAAACTCGAACGCCTCCTCACCAACGACCCCGGCATGGGCGTCATCCGCCACGCCGACGCCGGCTACGACCGCGCCCTCGACGTCGCCAAAGAACGCGGAGTCCGCATCCCCATGAACGAGACCCGCTAACCTAGGCCCCAACCCCCAACTAGGTAGCAGCAGGTGTTGTTATGGGACGCGAAAACGACATCTACTGCTACCTAGTTGGGGCAGCCCGACTTTGAAAGAATCAGCCCATGATTGAAATCGACGGCCGCGAACTGGCTTTGGCAGACATCGCCAAGGTGGCGGCCGGGGGCATGAAGGTGACACTGACGCCGTCGGCCGCTGAACGGATGGCCGCATCCCAGAGGTCGGCACGGGCAACCGCCCGGACCCGGCCCGTCTACGGACGCTCCACTGGCGTTGGCGCCAACCGCTCCGTCACGTTGGATGCAACCGGCACGGGAGCGGACACCCATGGACTGAATCTCCTCCGCAGCCATGCCGTGGACGCCGGGCGGAGCCTCGACCGCGAAACCGTGCGGGCGATGCTGGTGATCAGGCTCTCCCAACTGGCGGCAGGTGCCTCCGGAATCAATCCGGCCATCGCCGAGGCGCTGGTAGGGATGTTGAACCAAGACGCCTTGCCGGAGGTCCGGGAATTCGGCGGAATCGGCACGGCCGACCTGCCGGCCCTCGCCGGGACGGCGCTGACGCTCCTTGGCGAGCGGCCAACCATGGGCGGCAGCCTCATCCCCGAAACGCTCGACGGCTGGGCAACGGAGGATGCCCTGCCGTTCATCAGTTCCAGCGCGCTCACCGTCGCCCAGGCCGTGTTGGGCCACCAGAAACTTGCGGTCCTGCTGGAGAACCTCACGCTTGTGAGCGCTTTATCCTTCACCGCGATGTCGGGCAATCCGGAGGCGTTCAGCCCCGAGGTGGCCCGGGCGTCCGATTCGCCTGCCGTGGCGGATATGGCGACGACACTTCACGGGCTGGTGGCTGGGACCGGCGTGCCCGCCCGGATCCAGGATCCGTACTCCCTGCGCACGTTGCCGCAAGTCCTCGGGGCGGTCTCGGAGGAGCTTGCCGCCCTTAAATTGCTCCTGGACCAGCTTGTGGTTGCCGGCCACGAGAATCCGTTGGTCTTCGGCTCCGACGCGGACGGGAGCAACGGGGTGGCCCATCACGGCCTTTTCCAGATGACAACCCTTGCCAGGCGGGTGGACGCCCTGCATTTGGCCCTGGGGACGGCCTGCGCAACCAACCTCCGCCGGATAGACCTGCTCTGCGACCCCTCGTTCACGGGTCTCCACAGGTTCCTTGCGGCCGACGATGCCGGCCAATCCGGCGTCATGATGCTCGAATATGTGGCGGCCGCCGCCGCGGGGCTTGTGCGCGCCAACGCCCAGCCCGCGAGCTTGCAGACGGTGGTCCTGTCCTTGGGCGCCGAGGAGGACGCCAGCTTCGCCAGCTTGGCGACCTCCCGGCTGGACTCCACCGTCCAGGCGCTGACGACCATGACGGCCGTGGAACTGGTGTGTTCAGCGCGGGCCCTGCGCATGCAGGGACGCGAACCGTCCGAGTTCAGCAATCCACGGCTCAGGAGAACCCTCGAAACCGGATTCACGCTGCCGGCCTCCAGCCAGGACCGCGACCTCCGCCCCGACGTCGATGTGGCCTCGAAACTCGTCCTGTTGCCAGCCTTGGGAAACAACATTCAAGAGGCCGGGACCGGCGAACTGGGCTGACCGCCGGCCGGTACCTACGCCACGAGGTTGCTGGCGGCGGTGTCCATGTGCTCACGGATGGTCTTGCGGGCCAGCGAGGCGTCGCCGGTTTCGATCGCAGCCACGATGTCATGGTGGCGGTCCACGCTCATGTTCCTGACGCCCTTTTCCAGGCCAGCGAACATGATGGACATCCGGATGGACCCTTCCAGCGACTCCCACGTGTGCAGCAACGTCTCATTCCCGGTCAGCCGGCAGAGGGTGCGGTGGAATTCGAGGTCTGATTCCACCCGCCTCTGCAGGCTTTCCTTTTCGGCGGCCTTCATCGCGTCGATTGCCGCGCGCAGGGCGGTGATCACGGTCTGCCGGTCGGGAAGTTCGCACAGGGTTCGGGCGGCGAGCGATTCCAGTGCGGCGCGGACGGCGTAGATGTCGCGAATTTCCTTCTCATCCAGGTGCCTGACTGAGAGGCGTCCCCGCGGCCCGGCTGAGAGGAGTCCTTCCTGTTCCAACTGGCGGAGCGCCTCGCGCAGGGTGCCGCGGCTGATCCGCAGCATCTCGGAGAGTTCGGTCTCCACCAGGTGCCTGCCGGGTTCCAGTTCGCCGCTGGTGATGGCTGTGCGCAGCGCGGCAAGCGCCTGTTCGCGGAGGCTTTTCTTCTCGAGCCCCAGAAGGGATGCTGCTAGTTCAGTCATCGGAGGATCCTCAGTGTTAGGGGTCGACTGTTTACAGTGGCGTGTTAACAGTCGATTCTACGGCAGAAGCGCGGAGCAGCTTGGACTTGCTCCGCGCTTCGGCAGGTGCGTCAGCCCAGTTCGGCCAGCACCTTCGCCACAATCTTCTGGACCGAGAGCCCGTAGCGTTCGTGCAGGGTGGGAAGGGCGCCGGCGTCGAGGAATTCATCCGGCAACGCCACAGGCACCACGCGTTTGCCGAGCCCGGCTGTGACCACGGCGGATGCCACGGTCTCGAACAGGCCACCCATGATGCTGTGGTTTTCGAGCGTGACAGCGAGGCGGTCCGTGTTGATCTCCGCCAGGACAGTTGCGGCGTCGAAGGGCTTGATCGTGGGGGTATGCACGACGGCGACATCCACGTTGTGTGCCTCCAGCGCCTTGGCTGCCTGGAGCGCCCGCATGGTCATCAGGCCGGAGGAGATGAAGACGACATCGTTGCCCGGGCGCAGGACCTTGGCCTTGCCCAGTTCAAACGTGTACCCGTATTCGTCCAGGACGGTGGGCACTTTGCCGCGGAGGAGCCGCAGGTAGGTAGGCCCGTCGCTGGCGGCGAGCTGAGGCACGGCCTGCTCGATGTCGATCGAATCGCACGGGTCCACGATGGTCAGGTTGGGCATGCCGCGGAAAATCGCCATGTCCTCGGTGGCCTGGTGGCTGGGGCCGTACCCGGTGGTCAGGCCCGGCAGGCCGCCCACGATATTAACGTTGAGGTTGGGCTCGGCGGCGTCCAGGCAGAGGAAGTCGTACGCCCGGCGGGCGGCGAACACAGAATAGGTGGACGCGAATGGCACCAGCCCGGTCTCTGCCATGCCCGCAGCGGCACCGAACAGCAACTGCTCTGCCATGCCCATCTGGAAGAACCGCTCGGGGAAGGCCTGGGCGAAGATGTGCATGTCCGTGTACTTGCCCAGGTCCGCGGTGAGCCCAACGATCTTGTCGTTTTCCTGCGCGGCCTTGACCAAGGCGTGTCCGAACGGAGCGGACGCCGTCTTCTGGCCCGGGTCCGCGAAGGACGCGATCATGGCCGAGGTTTTCAGCTTGGGTGCGGCTGTTCCTGTCGAAGCTGTAAGGGTACTCATCGGGCGTCCTTTCCTTCGTATCCGGCGGTCAACTGCTCGCGGCAGGTCTGCCATTCGTGTTCTTCGATGCGCATGAAGTGCGCCTTTTCCCGCTCCTCGAGCAACGGGACGCCGCGGCCCACCTTGGTATCGCACAGGATCACGGAAGGGCGTCCGACGGCGGCGGCCTGGGCAGCTGCATTGTCGAACGCTGTGAGCAGCGCGCCGACGTCGTTCCCGTCTACCCGCTGGGTGTACCAGCCAAACGATTCCCACTTTTCGGTGACCGGCTCGGTGCGCAGCACTGTGTCCGTTTTCCCGTCCGCCTGCAGTGCGTTGATGTCCACCATGGCGGTGAGGTTTCCCAACTGGTGGTGGTAGGCGCCCATCGCCGCCTCCCAGGTGGAGCCTTCGTCCAGTTCACCGTCAGAGAGGAAGTTGTAGATCCTGGCCCCGGAGCCCTGGTACCTCAGGCCCAGGGCCATGCCCACTGCAACGGTGAGGCCGTGTCCCAACGACCCACCGGAGATTTCCATGCCCGGGGTATAGGTGGACATCCCGGACATCGGCAGCCGGGAATCGTCCGAGCCGTACGTCTCCAGTTCCTGTACCGGAATGATGCCGGCCTCAGCCAATGCGGCATACAGGCCGATGGCGTAATGCCCGGTGGAGAGCAGGAACCGGTCCCGGCCCTCCCACTCCGGCTCGGCTGCCCGGAAACGGAGCTGGTCGGCATAGACGGTGGCCAGCATGTCGGCTGCACCGAGGGCCTGGCCCACGTAGCCCTGGCCCTGGACCTCGCCCATGTCCAGCGCGTGGTGCCGGATCCGGTAGGCGGCTGCCGCGGTGGCCGCGACACGTTCTGTGGGGTTGGTTCCCATGGTTTCCTGCATTTCGGTGACGGGTTTTTCGTGAGTGGTGGTCATTTAGACGTTCACCGACTGCGGGGTGCTTTTGGTGGCCTCATCCGCGAGCTGGCGCTCGCGCTTGCCCCAGGTTTCGCGGGTGACGAGGGCGGCCCAGAGGCCGACGGCGGCGTAGAAGCTGAAGAGGAGCGCGGGGCCCATCCAGCCCAGAGTGACAAACAGGAGCGTGGTGACGAAGGGCGTGAAACCGGAGACCATGGCGGAGATCTGGTAGGCCAGGGAGGCGCCGGAGGAGCGGGTCTTGGCCTGGAACAGCTCAGGGAACCATGGGCCCTGGGCACCGGCGAGGGAGTTCTGGCACACGGCGTAGGAGATCACGATCGTGGCGATGACGAAGATGAACAGTCCGGTATTGACCAGCAGGAACATGGGGATGCCGAACAGCGCTGCGAAGGCGGTGGACCAGACGTACAGCGGCCGGCGGCCGATCCTGTCCGTGAGCCGGGCCCAGGCCATGGTGGCGAAGATGCCGATGAAGGAAGCGATGCACAGGGCTACGAGCGTCTGGGTCTTGTCCGCGAGCTGCTGGGTGTGCAGGTAGGAAATCATGTAGGTGATGGACACCGCGTAGCCGGCGGTCTCGGCGATGCGCAGGCCGATGCCGCGGACGATGCTGCGCCAGTCGGTCTTGATGACTTCCATGATGGGGTTCTTTACGATGGAGCCGCTGTCCTTGACCTCGTCGAAAACCGGGGATTCCGGAACCTTGGAGCGGATGATCAGGCCAACTGCGACCAGCACGATGCTCGCGAGGAACGGGACGCGCCAGGCAAGCTCGCCGCCGAGGTTCACGCTCACCAGGAAGACGAGGTTCGCCAGGAGCAGTCCGACGGGGAAACCGGCCTGGACGATGCCGGTGTACTTGCCCTTGGACTTCCACGGTGCGTGTTCGTAGCTCATCAGGATGGCGCCGCCCCACTCGGCGCCGAACGCCAGGCCCTGGACAACGCGGACGAAGACCAGGAGTGCCGGCGCGAGGAGGCCCACCTGCTCATAGGTAGGGAGCAGGCCGATCAGGAACGTGGCCACGCCCATGAGGATCAATGAGGCCACCAGAACGGGTTTGCGGCCTACCTTGTCGCCCAAGTGCCCGCCGATAATGCCGCCGATCGGGCGGGCCGCGAAGCCAACGCCCAGGGTGGCGAACGCAGCCAGGGTTCCGGTGACCGGGTCACCTGTGGGGAAGAACGCCGTGCCGAAATACAGGGCCGCGGCGGTACCGAAGCCGATGAAGTCGTACGTCTCAATGACGGCACCAACACCGGAGCCGATGGCGACGCGCTTGGCGTCTTTCGTCCCGTGGACGTGGCCGCGCATTTTCAGAGCTTCATTGCTCATGGAGTGGATCCCTTTCGAAGAGCGAGCGGAGCGTCAACGCCCCGGCACTGTCGACTGTTAACACATGATACGCCCAGTGTGACCTGCATCATTCCCGATGTCAACAGTCAATGTTGGAGGTTGACTGTTAACACTGTCCCACACTACAGTGATTCATGTCACCACCGCTCATCAGAGGATCAACAACGATGTTCAACCCCAGGATTGGCTGTTCGTCCATCAGCTTCCGGCACCAGGACCTGCCCACGGCGCTACGCACCATCAGCGACCTGGGCTTCCACGAGATCGATCTCGGTGCGCTCCCGGGCGTCTGCAACCACGTTCCCTATGAGCTGGATATGGCGGCCGTCGAGGCCGTTACAGGCGAAGTTGCGGCCTCAGGACTGCTGGTCCGCTCCGTCAACGGGGACATCGGAGACCTCAACGCAGTGCTCGACGCCGGTGCCCGTGACGCCCGTGAACGTCACCTGGAGGCGTTGCTCACCCTCACGGCCAACACCGGCGCGAAGGCCCTGGTCCTGCCATGCGGAGCGCTCAGTCACCACCCCGTCCGCGGCCTGGACGAGGACCTGGACCTGGTGGCCGCCCAACTCGCCTGGGCCGGACAGCGCGCGGCGGAGTTCGGCGTCGAACTGTGGACCGAGTCCCTGCACTTCCTGCGGCTCTGCTGGAACCTTGAGCGCGCGGAACTGCTGGCACAGCGACTGGCGGGTACCGGCGTCGGGATTGTCATGGACTTTAGCCACATCGTGGCTGCCGGGGAAGACCCCCTGGAATACATCCGCCGGCACCAGGGGCTCATCTCCCACGTCCACCTTCGCGATGCGGTGCCCGGAAACATCAACCTCAGCATCGGTAACGGGGACGCCGACTTCGCAGCCGGCGTCAATGCCCTCGCGGCGAGCGGCTACGCCGGCCATTTCTCGCTCGAACTGGAAACAAGGGACATCACCCACGACGAACGCCCCGCGGCCACAGCCAAGGCCGCCAGCTATTTCACCGACCTTCTCTAACCGTCGACTGCTCCGTAGACGCCCTTTTGGACCCCCAAAACGGCGCTTACGGAGCACTCGATTCCATCAGCAGACACAAAACCCCGCAAAGAAGCAACCAAGGAGCATCATGAGCAACACCATCCAGCGCACCGCCGTCCTCACCGGAGCCACCTCCGAGCGCGGCATCGGCATCACCACCGCCCGCCGCTACGCCGCCCAGGGCTGGGCTGTGGTGGTCCTGGACCTCGACGGCGAAAAGTCCGCAAAGGTCGCAGCAGAAATCGGCAACGAGTTCAACGTTCCGGCCTTCGGCTACGAAATCGACGTCGCCAACGAAGACTCCGTCAACACCGCCTATCAGGCCGTGAAAGCCGAAATCACCGCCGGGACCCTTCCGGCCGTCGGCGCCCTCGCCAACATCGCGGGCATCACTTCCCCTGTGCCGTTCCTGGAAACCACCCTGGACCTCTGGAACAAGGTCATGGCCGTGAACGCCACCGGCACCTACCTCGTCACCAAGGCCTTCCTGCCGGACATGATCGAGAACGGCTGGGGCCGCATCGTGAACATGTCCTCCGTCTCCGCCCAGCGCGGCGGCGGCGTGTTCGGCAAGGTCCCCTACTCCGCAGCCAAGGCAGCCATTCTCGGCTTCACCAAGGCACTGGCCCGCGAAATCGGTTCCACCGGCGTCACGGTCAACGCCATCACCCCGGGCGCCGTGGACACCAACATCCGCGTGGGCAGCACCGAGGAGCAGGAAGCAGCCATCAACGCCGGCATCCCGCTGGGCCGCAACGCCACCACCGAGGAAATCGCCGCCGTCATCACTTTCCTGTCCTCCGAAGACTCCGCCTACCTGACCGGCACCACCATCGACATCAACGGCGGCAGCCACATCCACTAAGCGCCGTCCCGGCCCGCCAGTCCAGACCGACGAGCCAGTCCAGACCAGCCAGAGAGCCAACGATGACCAGGATTTTCAACGACCCCTCAGAATTCGCCGAAGAGGCCCTTGCCGGGTTCTGCGACCTCCATGCGGAGTACGTGCGCCAGGTACCCGGCGGCGCTGTCCGCCGTCGTCGTCCGGCGCAGCCCAAAGTGGCTGTGCTTGCCGGAGGCGGCTCCGGCCACTACCCCGCGTTTGCCGGCCTTATCGGAAGCGGCTTCGCCGACGGCGCCGTGGTGGGTAACATCTTTACCTCGCCGTCCGCACAGCAGGCGTATTCCGTGGCCAAAGCCGCGGACTCCGGGGCGGGGGTGGTGTTCACGTACGGCAACTATGCCGGGGACGTCATGAACTTCGGCATGGCCAGCGAGCGCCTTGCTGCGGAAGGCATCCAGGTTGAGAACGTGCTGGTCACCGACGACATCGCCAGCGCACCATCCACCGAATCGGCGAAGCGTCGCGGCATCGCCGGAGATTTCACGGTCTTCAAGATCATGGGAGCCGCGGCGGAGGCGGGAGCCAGCCTGGCCGAGGTCGTGCGTTTGGGGCGCAAGGCCAACGGCAGGACGCGCACCATGGGGAGCGCCTTTGGCGGCTGCACGTTCCCGGGCGCAGACGCCCCACTCTTCACGCTGAAGGATGGGCAGATGGGCCTCGGGCTGGGCATCCACGGGGAACCCGGGCTGTTCGACACCGACTTGCCACCCGCGAAGGACCTCGGCCAGGAACTCGTGGCACGAGTGCTGGCCGAGGCGCCAGCGGACGCCGGCAACCGGATCGCGGTCTTGCTCAACGGCCTTGGTTCCACCAAACATGAGGAGCTGTTTGTCCTCTGGCTCACGGTGGCCCCGCTGCTGCGCGAAGCCGGCTACACGCTGGTGATGCCTGAGGTCGGCGAACTGGTCACCAGCCTGGACATGTCCGGCGTTTCGCTCACGGTCACGTGGCTGGACGATGAGCTCGAAGCGCTCTGGACGGCCCCCGCGGAAACTCCTGCCTACCGCCGCGGCAGCGCAGCTTCGGCTACCACCGAATTTAGTGCTGAAACGTTCGATGGCGGCGCTGAAGACGTTCTGTTCGAGTCCGACGGCGACTCCCGCGCTTTCGCGGTGGGCTGCGTCTCCGCGCTCGAAGCCGCCCGCAGTTGGCTGCATGCCGCGGAGGCGGAGCTCGGCGCCTTGGATGCGGTGGCCGGAGACGGTGACCACGGACGTGGAATGGTGCGCGGCGTTGATGCCGCAGCGGACGCGGGTGCGTCCGCAGCTGCCAAGGGGGCAGGCGCCGGCTCGGTCCTGGTCGCCGCCGGAGATGCGTGGGCAGACAGGGCCGGCGGCACGTCGGGCATCCTGTGGGGCGCCGGGCTGCGGGCCTTTGGTGAAACCCTGGGAAACCACAGTTCACCTGACGCCGACAGGCTGGCGGCGGCGGTTACCGCGTTCGCGGCGCGGATCACGGACCTTGGTAAGGCGGACCTGGGTGACAAGACCATGGTGGATGCCCTGCTGCCTTTCGCCGAGACCCTGCGGACGCTCATAGCGGAAGGCGCTCCAGCGCCGGACGCCTGGACCGCTGCGGCCCGGAAGGCAGTTGAGGCGGCCGAGGGAACAGCTTTCTTGCGGCCGCTGAAGGGGCGTGCCAGGCCCCTTGCGGAGAAGAGCGTGGGCACCGCCGATCCCGGCGCCACCTCCCTGGCCATGATCTTCACCGTGATAGGTCCGTACCTCACAGGTGACCAGGCCGCCAGTGCCGCTGCCACCTCCGCTAAGCAACCGGTCGGAGCAAGGGCATGAAAATGGAAGGACAACCCATGGGGCTGCGCGTCATCGTGGGAGCGGACGAAGCCGGCGTTGGTTACAAAGACCGTATCGCGGAGGATCTGCGCGCCGATCCGCGCGTCAGCGAAGTCCTCGACATCGGCGTCAACGCCTCCGACTCCCCTGAGGACTTCACCAAGCCCTATCCCTATGTGGGCATCGCGGCAGGCGAGCTGATCCGGGACGGCCGGGCAGACAGGGCCATCCTTTTCTGCGGCACCGGGATCGGAGTGGCACTGGCCGCCAACAAGGTGGAGGGCATCCGCGCCGCCACAGCGCACGACTCCTTCTCCGTGGAACGCTCCGTGCTATCCAACAACTGCCAGGTCCTCACCATGGGCCAGCGCGTGGTTGGCGTGGAACTAGCCCGGAGGCTGGTCCGGGAGTGGATTGGCTACACCTTCGACCCCACATCAGCTTCTGCTGGCAAGCTCAAAGTCCTAACGGACTTCGAAGCCTGTTAGGCCCGGAGCAAAATTATGGCACTTCATCTGCAGCACGACTGGGTTCCCGTCCTGGGCCGTACCGTGGAGATCAGGTACTGGAACACTACGGTTCGGGCGGGCAGGGTGGATGCAGTCACTGACGATGGCCAAATGCTTTGGCTGGCAGCGGACGGGCACTATCCGCGCTGCCTGTTCGAGCGGTCCCAGGGGTATCAAGTGTGGATCCAGTATTCCTGGGAAAGGGCGTAGTGGTACTGCCGGGCAGCCAACGCCCCGGCCGCAGCCATTGCCCCACCCGCTGCCGCTACGGCGCCAGCCGGTAGCCCACACCGCGCACCGTTTCGATCCACAGCGGTGCCCTTGAGCTGTCGCCCAGGCGCTTGCGCAGGTTTCCCAGGTGGACCTCGACGGCGCGTTCCTCGCCGGCCGTGACGAACGAGCCGGTGTTATACGGCTCGTTCCGCAGCCTGCGGACCAGGTCTGCCTTGGTCTGCACCACCCGGCCGTTCTCCATCAGCACCAGGAGAAGGTCGAACTGGGTGCGGGTCAGGTCCAGCGGTACGCCGTGGATGGCGGCGGAACGGGATCCTTCGTGAAGTGTCAGGCCCTTATGCTCAAAATCGCACAGCACGGCGGACGCTGCGTGCGGGGGCAGAGGTACGACGGCGGCAGCAACAGCAGGTGCCGCCGCCTGCTGGCCCGCGCGGGGCCGGGACACCGGCATCCGTTCCCCGGAGGCGGACATTATGGCCCGCGGACGCCTAAGCATCGCAGCGATCCTGGCACGCAGTTCCCGCGGACGGAACGGCTTGGTGAGGTAGTCGTCCGCGCCGGCCTCGAAGCCCATCAGCGCATCCGCTTCTTCCACCCTCCCGGTCACGATGATGAGGTAGGCGTCGCTGAAGGTCCGAATCCGGCGCGAGGCCTCGATTCCGTCAAAATCCGGCAGCCCAACGTCCATGGTGACAATGACGGGGTCATGTTCCCGCACGGCTGCCACGCCTTCCAGGCCGGAGGAAGTTTCAAAAACGGAAAAACCGGACTGCAGGAGAACCTCCTTCAGAGATGTCCTGATGTCGTCGTCGTCTTCAACAACAACAGCAACGCCCCGCTCCACCATGCATGCCCCCAAATAAGTCTTGACTACCTGCGCCCGCTAGCCCACCATCCAAGCTATTTCATGTTCTATTCGCAGACATAAACCACGCGGATTGGTTTTTCAGGGCTCGGAAGAGGAAGTTCTATGGAGTGAGCCTACACACCGTTTTCGAAGCATATTTCAAATTGTTAGATTATTGCGTCTTTCTTGAGAATTGCTCAATATTGCGTATTTCTTGAGGGTTTGGTCCGCTCAAATTAATCGCATTTAGGCTATTGCGCTATGTGACTCATGTGACTGATGATCATCCTGTGCTCAATGGGGGCGCAAAGCTGCTCGCTGGGGAGCACGATGTAAGGGGCACTGCATGGCACCTTTTCGGTTACCTGTCTCACGATCAACCCGCCACTTGAGGCCGCTGGCCCTACTGGCAGCGTCGGCCCTGGCTATGCTGGCGTGCATGCCATCCGCCCAAGCTGCCGAAACCACGCCACCGGACCCAGGCCCGGCCGGAGGTTTTTCCTGGCAGGGCTTCAACTGGGAAAAGCGGTTCTGGGGCGGGGCGCCGCAGTACAACAAGGCCTTTGACGCCGCCAACGTCAGCAACCCCGACGCAAACGGGTACGTCACGCTGAAGCTGACCAACCCGACGGGCGAGGCTCCGGTGGGCGCTGAATTCCAGTCCACCCGGCAGGGGTTCGGTTACGGAACCTACAGCACCACCGTGGAGAAGAACCTCAGCGTCCTGCAAAAGGAAGTGGTCTGGGGCTGCCTCTTCACCTACGATCCTCTCGCAGAGCCGGGCTACAACGAGATCGACCTCTGCGAGGCATCGGCCTGGGGCGGCGGCGCCGCCTATGGCGAATCATGGCCGGTCAGCCAAGGCCACGGATACTGGTTCGACGCCACGAAGCCTCCAGGCCAGGGCAACAACACGGTGACCTTTGATGTCACCGCCAGCCCCGTGACCACGCACCGCATGGTGTGGGAGCCCGGCAAGCTGACCTTCGAAACCTACGCAGGCGAGGGCTTCGCCGGCGCCCTCCTCAAGCGCACCGTCCTGCAGGGCACCACGGTTCCCGTGCCGGCCAAGGAGCAGGTCCATTTCAACCTGTGGGTCACGGGCGGCGGTGGCGGGGATCCCGCCCATGTGAAGCCGGAGTCAGTGGTGATCCGGAACTTCTCGTTCGTCCCCGCAGCCACCACACCGCCTCCGCCGCCGCCGTCGGCCATCAAACTGTCCGCCACCACCACTAAAGCGAACGGCGTGAACACCACCACCTTGAAGTGGACCGGAACCACGGGCACCAGCGTCATGCTGTGGATTAACGGCGTCCAGAAGTCCGTGCCCAACACGGGCAGCTACGTCCACAAGTTCAAGGGCGGCAGTACCACAACCTACAAGGTGTGCGACTCCGCCGGATGCTCCAACGTCCTGAGCGTGGTCACCTGACCCGTTCTTCCCCAGTACAAGTGTGGGGCGTCCGGATTACCGGACGCCCCACACTTGTGTTTTTTCGTCAGCTACTGAAACGGAACTGCCTAGGACTTGTCGCCCCGGACCGGAATGATGCGCTTGACCGCCAGCCCCAACGCCAGGAGCGCAAAGGCAGCCAGGGCCAGCCAGAACACGTCACCCGCACCGGTCATGGCGAGGGTTCCGGAACCAATTCCGGCTGCGGCGGAAGCTGCTGGGTTGTCATACATAATCTGTTACCAGGCTTTCTTTCTGTTGAAGGCTGAATCCAGGTACGCCTTCGCATGGACCACCTGCAAGAACAGGTCGATCACCAGCTCGTACATGGTTGCGGCGGCGAGCATGTATTTCCATCCCCGCAGCCGCACCGTGACCACACGTTCGATCACGAAGACACCGGTCACGGCCAGCCAGAAGGGCTGAATGACCAGCCCGGCCCCCGTGCCCAGTGCAAACGCCACCGTGCCGAAGTAGGCCAGCGTCACCAGGACACCCACCATGGCCAGGACCTGCCGGCCCCAGTACGGGCGCGTGACCCGGGTCCAGCCGTACTGCACGCAGTTCTCCACCGCGCCGCGCTTCCATCGGAGCCGCTGCGCCCACAGTTCGCGCCACGTGGGCATTACCTCGGTCACGAGCGTGCAGTCCGCCGGTGATTTGATGCGGTACCGCAGGCTCAGCAGCGCAAACGACAGCTCGTTGTCCTCGGTGAGGACCGAGGTGTCATATACCCCGCCGTGGCCATTGCCCGGCGGCAGCGACCCGTCCAGCCTGGCCGTGATGACATCGCGCAGCGTCCTGGCCCGGAACAGGGCCGCGGTGCCGGTGACCACCAGGCACTTGCCCTTGAGGCGTTTCACGTCGCGGGCGTAGCGTGCGTATTCGTTGCGCTGCAGGTGCCCTACGAACCCTCCTCCGTGCCCGCCCCGGAAGACACCGCCGACGGCGCCAAGCCGGGAATCGCGCTTTAGGTGGGCTACTGCCCGCTCGATGAAGTCGTGGGACAGCTGGGAATCGGCGTCCTGGATGAGGATCATATCCTCGGCCTCGGCAGCGGGCAGGAGTCCACTGAGGGCGAAGTTCAGTGCGCCGGCTTTTTTGTCGGAATTCCCCTCGGTGCGGAGGACTTCGGCGCCCCGTGCACGGGCAATTTCCTCGGTGGCATCGGTGCAATTGTCTGCCACCACAATCACCCTGTCCGGGCGGCGGCTCTGCGATGTGAGGGATTTCAGGGTTTCACCGATGCCGGCTGCCTCATTGTGCGCCGGGATGAGGACCGTAATCACAGGAACACCGGCCCGGTGGCCGCTGTAACTGCAGCCAAAAAATCCCGGGCGGATGCGTGAATGAATGTATGAAATTGTGACGCACTGCGCATTTAGTAAATTGTCCCCACAGAAAAGTTCGAATTCTTATTTCCTTCGAGCATTCCAGCGGCAACTCAATCCATCGGCAGGGAACTGACAACGAAGGCACAAGCTTTGGTAAAGACCGTCTCAACGCACAGTGGCCGCAGCCTGAGGAGGCTGAGGGACCGCAGAGCGCACTGAGGTGCGCGCCGCCGTCGTGCATTTCCCTCGATCCGAAACAAGAGATGGCCGGCGGCGCCGCCAGGGCTCGCGAAGGCACCCGAATCTTCTACGAAATTTGAGCCGATCTTGAGGCATCCCTTCGGATCCCCTGCAGTTGGCGGTCCACGCTATAAGCATCAGACCACCATCTGCGGGGAAGCAGGAAGAGTCATGGGGAACGAATCAGCTCTGGATGAGGTCATCGCCGTGGGAGGCGTGATCACAGACCAGCATCCGGTCGACTTCCACACCTTGGGGCTTGCCGGCTGCATCGACCGGCTTACCGTGCCCCTCCGTCAGCAAGGGACAGCAGTCCGCTGGGATACTCCGCACTGGGGCATCGAGATCCCGGCGGACTGCGCGTCCCTGCTTTACCAGTCGGCCCGCGAAGCGCTAAGCAACGCGTTCAAATACTCGGATGCTTCCCAGCTCACGGTCCAGCTCGCGGCCGTGGACCACGGCATCCGCCTGGTGGTGTCCGACGACGGTGCGGGCTTTGACTGCCAGCTCGCCGTGAGCGGCCGGCACCACGGCTACGGCCTCAGGCTGATGTCCGTGGCCGTCCATGAGGCCGGCGGCTCCGTGGACATCTACTCCAGCCCCGGCCGCGGCACCTGCGTGACCGTTACCCTTCCACTGGACTAGGACGGAAGCCCGCCGCACTTTGGGGGCGGCGGGCCTCCGTACCTCTAGCGCGACAGCTTCTCGGCGTCGGGTTCGAGATCGCCGATGTGGCCTGGCGCGTTGGCCGCCGTGACCCGCTGGACGAACGCGCAGTACTCCTCCATGTAGTGGCGCAGGAACTTGGCCGTGGCTTCATCCTTGACTTCGCCCTCCTCCCCGAATGCCGCCGGGTTGAACTTGACGTAGGCCTCCGGGGCGTTGAGCTGGGGAGCGTCAAGGAAGCTCAGTACGCTGCGCATGGAGGACTGCATGACCGCCGTTCCGATGCTCCCGGGCGAGGCGCCGATGATCCCGGTGGGCTTGCGTGCGAACGAGTTGGTCCCCCACGGTCGGGATCCCCAGTCGATGGCGTTCTTCAGGGCACCGGGGATGGAACGGTTGTACTCGGGGGACACAAACAGGATGCCGTCAGAGGCCTCCACCGCTTCCTTCAGGGCCCGGCCGGCCGGCGGGAAATCGGCGTCGTAATCGTAGCTGTAGAGCGGCAGGTCCTTAATCGGGATTTCAGTGAACTCGAGGTCGGCCGGGGCCAGGCTGATCAAGGCCTTGGCGAGGGTGCGGTTGATGGAGCCGCGTGCCAGGCTGCCGACGAAGTAGCCGATCTTGTGAGTTGCCATAACAAACATCCTTCCTAACAGCCGGCGGGGACCGGCTGGCCGACGGTGCTGTGGTTGGTCAAGCATGGACTTAAAGCACAATGCGTCCCCCAGTCCAGCACAGAAGACCCCCGGCGGCCAGAGCCTCGGGAAGGTCCTTGACACCCCGTCCGGGCAGGCGCTGAATGATCTTTAAGAGGGGATCCACAGCAGCAACCGGGAGCACAGGAGCAGCGGTCATGAACGATAAATTGGGATCGGCACAGCGCATCCACAGCGAAGCACCGGCCGAAGGGGACGAACTGGCGGATCCCACCGACCTCCGGATGCATTCCCAGGAACCCGCCGAGGGCGCGGACATCGAACCTGAGGCCAAGCCTTAATCACCCGACCAACTCCTGAGTGGGTCTTGCGGTACCGCGTTCATTCCAGTTAGGTTGAATCGATACAAGAAACCGCTTTCCCGCGTCGCATCGAGGCGCGTGCCAGGAGCGGCTTCCCAGCGGAATTGGACATGATGACTGTAAACACCACTGTCGGGTGGATCGACGGCGAAGCACCCCTGGAACTCAGCGGCGGAACCACGTGGGGCATGCCGTTCGCCCGCGGAACGGTGGCCAGCGCCGATGCTGTGGCGGTCCGGGACTCCTTCGGGCAGCCGGTAGCCAGTCAGGCCTGGCCGCTGGCCACGTGGCCTGATGGCTCACTCAAGTGGGCGGGCATTGCCCTGCCGGCCACGGATTCCCCGTCCCGGGAGTACGAAGTGACGCACGACGTCGGCACCGCACCGGCCGCGGGCACCTCACCGGGGGTCACCATCGCGGAGCGCAATGACAGCATCACGGTGTCCACAGGCACACTGGAAATGGTCATCAATCGCAGCGGTTCCACCCTGTTCAGCTCACTCTCCCGCGGCGGAACCACAGTGGCTTCCGACGGACGCCTGGTCAGCCTGCTCCAGGACGGCATCGCGGACGGCGCCGGCTCATTCAGCCGGGAGGGATTCACCGGCGAGGTCACCGCCGTCGTGCTTGAACAAAGCGGCCCCGTCCGCGCAGTGGTGCGGCTTGAAGGTATGCACCGGCCGGACTCGCCCACGAGCGACAAACGGGACTGGCTGCCGTTCGTGGTTCGGTTCTACTTTTACGCGGGGGCGCGGAGCGTTCGGATGGTCCACTCGTTCATCTGGGACGGCGACGCCGAGCAGGACTTCCTCGCCGGGCTCGGCGTGCGCTTTACCGTGCCGCTCCAGAGCGAACTCCATGACCGGCACATCCGGATCGCCGGCGCGGACGGCGGCTTCCTGTCCGAAGCCGTGCGCGGGCTGACCGGCCTCCGTCGCGATCCCGGCGAGGACGTACGCCGGGCGCAGCTGGCGGGCCGCCCCACCCCTCCCCTGGCCGAATGGAACGAGGAGGTCTCGGGCAGGCTGCACCTCATTCCCGCCTGGAACGACTTCACGCTCAGCCAGCTAAGTGCCGACGGCTTCGAGCTGCGCAAACGCACCGCTGCGGGCCATGCTTGGGTAGGCATTTCCGGCGGAACCAGGGCGGCGGGCTTCTGCTCCCTGAGCGATACGCGAGGCGGACTGGGCGTGGGGATCCGTGACTTCTGGCAGTCGCACCCGGGACAGCTGGACATCCGGAACGCCGCCACGGCCGGCGCGTCGCTGACGGCCTGGCTGTACTCCCCGGAGGCCCAGCCGATGGACCTGCGTTTCTATCACGACGGCCTGGGCCAGGACACCTTCGAGGAACAGCTCGAAGGCCTGGAAATTACGTACGAGGACTATGAACCCGGCTTCGGCAACCCCAACGGCATTGCCCGCACACATGAGTTAACTCTGTTCGCCTACGGCTCCACGCCAGCCACGGAAAGCCTCGCCGCCGATGCACGGGCCGCCTCCGTGCCTGCGCTGCTCCAGGCCACCCCGGAATACCTCCACTCAGCGCGGGTCTTCGGTGATTGGGCCCCGGTGGACCGCAGCACTCCGGCGCGGGCCGAGCTTGAGGACAGGCTGGACTTCCTCTTCGACTTCTACGCCGGCCAGGTGGAGCAGCGCCGCTGGTACGGCTTCTGGAACTACGGGGACGTCATGCACACCTACGACTTCGACCGGCACGTGTGGCGGTACGACGTCGGCGGCTATGCCTGGGACAACTCGGAGCTCTCCCCGGACCTGTGGCTCTGGTATTCGTACCTGCGTTCTGGCCGGGCAGAGGTCTTCCGCTTCGCCGAGGCCATGACCCGGCACACCGGCGAGGTGGACGTCTACCACCTCGGCCCGTGGAAGGGCCTTGGCTCCCGCCACAATGTCCAGCACTGGGGCTGCAGCGCCAAGCAGCTGCGCATCAGCACGCCCGCCTACCGCCGGTTCTACTACTACCTGACGGCGGACGAACGGACCGGGGACCTGTTATCCGAACTGGTGGACAGCGACCAGAACTTCCTGGGGTTGGACCCGGTCCGCAAAGTCAGGCCCGACGCCGACACCTACCGGCCGGACCGGAATGCCCTGGGCGTGGGGTTGGGCACGGATTGGGGTTCCCTGGCGGCCACGTGGCTCACCGACTGGGAGCGCACCGGGAACCCCCGCTCCCGCGACCGGCTGCTGGGCACCATGGCGGATATCGGCGCCCTGAAGTACGGATTCCTCACGGGCGAGGCCCTCTACGACCTGGATCAGGGAAGGTTCGACGCCGGCCGGGAAAGGATCCAGGTCTCCCACCTTTCAGCGGTGTTCGGGCTGGTGGAAATCTGCAGCGAACTGGTGGACCTGGTCCCGGACGAGGCCTTCGAGCGGGCATGGCTGCAGTACTGCCGGCTGTTCCTGGCCACCGAGGAGGAACAGATCGACGCCGTGGGGCAGCCTTTGCCCGGAATCTACCTGACGCAGGCCCACAGCAGGCTCAGCGCCTACGCAGCCGCCCGGCTCCGTGATCCGGATCTGGCGGCCCGGGCGTGGGCGAGCTTCGCCGAAGGCGGCGAGCATCTCAACCACGAGAACGCCTTTACCCTTCGGACCATCGCGCCGCCGTATGTGCTGCTCCCGGTGGACGAAGCACCGACGGTCTCCACCAACGACGCCTCCCAGTTCGGCCTGGCAGTGATCCAGAACCTGGCACTGATCGGGGACCACCTGCCCCGCTGAGCAACCCGGCCGCGCACCAAACCCAGCCTCCCGCCGTCGTACTTCCGCCCAACTTCCCGCCGTCCCCAACCCAGCCCCCCGCCGTCGTCCCAACCCAACTAGGTGGCAGCAGATGTCGTTTTGGCGCCTCATAACGACATCTGCTGCTACCTAGTTGGGGTCTGGCCGTGAGCTCCGCCGGAAGGTATGGTAAGCATGCTGATGAATTTTTTGTTCTTTCATCAGCTCCGGTTCCAATCGAAGGAGACGTTGTGAGCACGAAAGTGGAAAAGCGCATTCTGGTGAATGTACCGGTCAGCACGGCCTACAACCAGTGGACGCAGTTCGAGGAATTTCCCCACTTCATGGGCGGCGTCAAGAGCGTTAAGCAGCTCAGTGATGACCGGCTGGAGTGGGTGGCCGAGATCGCGGGCGTCCGGCGCCAGTGGACCGCAAAGATCCTGGAGCAGATCCCTGACCGCAGGGTTGCCTGGGCAGCCACCGAAGGAGCCACAAACGCCGGCGCCGTGGAATTCGAAGACGTCGGCGGCGGCCAAACATCCCTGCGGCTGACCCTGGAATACGACCCCGAAGGTTTCGTTGAAAAAGTGGGCGACAAGCTCCACGTGGTTGACCGCCAGGCCGAAGCCGACCTGAAGAGGTTCAAGGAATTCATCGAGGACGAGGGCTACGCATCCGGCGCCTGGCGGGGGTCGGTGGGCGAAGGCGCTGCTGTGGGCACCCCGGGCGTGGAGGACGCAGCGGCCTCCCGCGGCGATTCAGGCAAGGCAGGATTCTCCGGCAAAATGGCAGCAGCGGCAGGGGTTGCGGCGGCCGCAGGCGCAGCTGCAGCCATGAGCGCGGGCACGAACAAGGACGCTCACGAGGCCCGCGACGTCACCGCACCAGACGCCGTTCCGGCAGAGCCAGTCACCGTGACACCCATCCCGGCAGAACCGATGCCACCCGTCTCACCCGCGGCGGGCACGACGGCGGCAGACGCCTCCTCGGGTTCGCTCGCCGATCTCGGGGACGACAGGAGCGGGCATGCGTTCGACCAAACCAACGGCCTGGTGGACACCGAGGGCGAGTCCGACGAAACAGCCGAAGGTGAGCGGTACAGCGAAGGCGAACGTCGCGAAGAGGACAACCGCCCGGGCGGACTTCCGCCCGTAGGAGGAGGCCTCGGACAGCACTGACGGGCGCCTCCGCGGGGCAATCCGTGGCTCTGGTTCACGGCTTCCAACGGCGCTATGTTAAGCCTACTGATGACCCCCGGGACCTTCATCAGATTCGGTTCCAGTCGAAGGAGACGTTGTGGGCACGAAAGTGGAGAAACGGATTGTTGTCGAGGTACCGGTGGGCACTGCATACAAGCAGTGGACCCAGTTTGAGGACTTCCCCCATTTTATGGGCGGTGTGGAAAGTGTGACCCAACTCAGCGATGACAGGCTGAGATGGGTTGCGCACATCGCCGGAGTCCGCAGGCAGTGGGAAGCCAGGATCATCGAACAGATCCCGGACCACAGGGTGGCCTGGGCGTCCACGGAAGGTGCCACCAACTCAGGCTCCGTGGAGTTCCAGGATGCCGGCGGGAACAAGACCCAGCTGACACTCACTTTGGAATACCAGCCCGAGGGCATGGTGGAAAAGGTGGGCGACCTGCTTCACGTGGTGGCCCGGCAGGCGGAGCATGACCTGAAAAAGTTCAAGGAGTTCATCGAACACGAGGGCCATGCCACCGGTGCGTGGCGGAAATCCATCCCCGCGACAGGAACCGTGGAAGGCGGGACGCGTCCGGCAGGGCCCGAATTCAACAGGTTCGCGCACCCGTTCGACCAGACCAACGGACTGGTGGATCTTGAGGGCGAGTCGGACGAAACGGCCGAGGGCGAGAACTACAGCTCCTCGGAACGGAAGCACCGGCATGACCGCGACGACCGCTTCCTCCCGCCCAATCCCAACCTTGGATCGCTCTGAACCTGCCTGCCCGAGCCGCCACACGCCGTCGGGCGTTCCAAGCGCAAAAGCACCGCCCGTTTCCCAAGGAAGGCGGGCGGTGCTTTTGGGCTGACGGCTGCTACTCGCTGCCCCCTACATAGGTGACGGCGGGCATCGCCGGGGTTTTCATGCCTTCGCCGATGAAGAAACCCGGGGGCGGCGGCTGGTTGTAGGCCACGTTCTCACGGGCCACTGCCGTACGGTACACCGGGTCGTGCATCAGCGTGCGGAGACGGACTTCGGTGGGAGCCGTAGTGGTGTAGATCCGCAGTTCAGTGCTGTCCGACGACGGGAAGGCCAGTTCCTCGCGCCAGTCACCCAGCAGGTCTGCCTGCAGCGACGGGTTGCCCTTGGTGTGGTTGTTGCTGCGGGCGCCGGTGGCCGTCAACAGCCGGTCGCTGGATTCGGTTTCCCAGTTCCACTTGGAGATGGTGGGCACGCCGACGCCGGCAGTGGCATCGAAGTCATGGTCCACGATCTCGCGCAGTAGGTCACCGTCCCACCAGGCCAGGAAGTTCGCGGCCGGGATTTTCTCCGCGATCAGCACGCCCTTGGCGGACATCAGCTGCCCCCGCGGGGAGTTCCAGGAGGCGTCGCCGCCCACGGCCCAGCCTTCGGCCCCGGCGTACCGCGGATCAATGTCGCCGGCGGCTCCACGCCCCGTGTCCCTGATGGCCGGGATACTCCAGAGGACTTCGCCGGTGGCGGCGTCGCGGAAGGTGGCTCCGCGGTTGCCGCTCTGGCTCATGCTCTCGTGCACTGCGAAGGTTTCCAGTCCGGGCCGCGACGGGTCCAGATCTGACGTGTGGATGGCGTCGCCGTGGCCCAGCTTGGTGTTGTAGAGGGGCGCGCCGTTGTCGTCGATGGTCATGGAACCGAAGACGAATTCGTCCTTCCCATCCTGGTCAACGTCGGCCACGGACAGGTTGTGGTTGCCCTGACCCTTGTACTCGGCGCCGGCGACGTCGGAATCGAACTTCCAGCGCTGCTTCAGCTTGCCGTCCACCAGGTCGTAGGTAACCAGGACCGTGCGCGTGTAGTAGCCACGGCTGAACATCATGGAGGGGTGTTCGCCGTCGAGGTAAGCCACGCCTGCAAGGAACCGGTCCACCCGGTTGCCGTAGCCGTCCCCCCAAGCCGATACGTTGCCGCGCGGCGGATCGTAGGCGACGGTGTCCATGATGGTGCCGGTTTCGCCCTTGAAAACGGTCAGGAACTCGGGGCCGGAGAGCACGTAACCGGCGCTGTTGCGGTAATCCGCGGCCGGATCGCCGATGACCGTTCCGGCGCCGTCGCGAGTGCCGTCGGCGGTCTTCAGGGAGACTTCAGCTTTGCCGTCGCCGTCAAAGTCGTAGGCCAGCAACTGCGTGTAGTGCGCCCCGGCACGGATGTTTCGGCCGAGATCGATGCGCCAGAGCTTGGTGCCGTCCATCTTGTAGGCATCCACGTAAACGTTGCCGGTGTAGCCGGACTGCGAGTTGTCCTTGGCGTTGGATGGGTTCCAGAGCTGGACGATCTCATAGGCGCCGTCGCCGTCCAGGTCAGCCACGGTGGCATCGTTGGCGGTGTAGGTGTAGGCCGCCCCGGCGGGCGTGACGCCGTCCGCCGGCTTGTCCAGCTTGATAGCGAGGTAGTTCTGGGCGAGCGGGCTGAACTCCCCCGTCACGACCTGATCCAGTCCGTCTCCGTTTCCCACCGCCCGGATGACGTACTTCGAGGTTGCCGTTCCGGCGGGGTCGACGTAGGTGGTGCTGTTGCGGACCGGGTCCGCGGTGAGCTGGACGCCGTCGCGGATTACATGGAAGCCGATGCTGTCAGGATCCAGGCCCAGCATCCGCCAGCTGAGGGTGACGCCTTGGTCCGTGAGGACCGCTACGGGGGCGCGGTCCAGGCTTTCGACCTGACGCTTCTGCACGTTCAGCCCGGACTGTTCAGGCAGGGGCGGGAGGGTGGGGGCCGCCTGAGCCAGCGGTACACCGGTGAGGGCCAGGGCAGCTGCGGCCAGGGTTGCTGCGGCAGCCAAGGGCGCCGTTTTCCGTATCTTTTTGGGTCTCGTGGGTAGGGAATATTTCGCGGGGTATGCCAAAGAACATCTCCTTTGATGCTGGCGGCAGCTGAGTCTGCCGCACGGTCGTTTTTGTAACGTTTCATTCCGACGCCGAACGAGTAATCCCGGATTTCCCTGGAGGTTTCGGAGTGGAAAGAAAGCGCTTTCCGCCCCTAAGGTTTATCAGGGCATGAGAAGGTCGGTCAAGGCCTTCACGATCAAATGTGGGAGAAATTGTTCCGTTTCGTTTCGATCTTGCCGGGGGCGGCCTCAGGTAGCCCGGGGGTTTCGCCAGCCACGTGGTCGTGCTCGAGGCGGGCTAGTTCCACCGCGGGCATGGAAGCTTCGGCCCAGTCCTTGAGCCCATACACCACGCCAAGGAGCGAGCGGCCCAGCGGGCTCAGTTCATAGTCGGTGCGGACCGGGACCGAGGCTGTTACGTGGCGCAGCACCAGGCCGTCCCGTTCCAGCGAACGAAGCGTGGAGGTCAGCATCTTCTGGCTGGCCCCCGCAACCCTGCGCCGCAGTTCGCTATGCCGGCGCGGGCCTTCGGCGAGTTCCAACAGGACCAGGGTGACCCACTTGCTGCTGATGGTCTCCAGGAGTTGCCGGGCGGGGCAATGCTCCAGCGCGGCGTTATACGTGGCCCGATGCTGCAGGTGCTTCTGTTCGGCCGTGAGGCTCATCTCTACGTCCCCCATCGTGTTCCGGCATGAAGCACCAGATTAGCTGCGGACCCGCTGCAAGGCACGTTCAGGTGCCAGAGGCACTTCAAAGTGCCTTCTTACGAAGGCACCGCCTGCCCGCGAAGATCAGTTAAGCAATCCCGGCACTTTCGAAAGGACACCCATGCCCACCCTCCTCCATATCAATGCGTCTCCCCGCGGTTCCCACAGCAGCTCGCTGAAGCTCGCCCGCACGTTCATCGACTCCGTCCGGGAGTCCTCCGGCAGCGACGTCGACGTAGAGACCCTGAATCTGTTCGATTCCGGTGCGCTCCCGGAGTTTGGCACCACGGCCGCCGGCGCCAAGATGGCCATCTTCAGCGGGCAGCAGCAAACCAGCGAGCAGACGCGCGCCTGGGACGCGGCCCGGGCGGTGTTCGACCAGTTCGCAGCCGCGGACGCGTATGTCTTCAACATCCCCATGTGGAATTCCGGCATCCCCTACGTTCTCAAGCAGTGGATCGACGTGGTTACCCAGCCAGGCTGGAGCTTCGGCTTCGATCCCCAGGCCGGCTACACCGGGCTCATGACGGGCAGGCAGGCCGTGGCCATCCACACCAGCGGGGTCTACGCGCCCGGCGTTCCTCCGGCGTTCGGCCGGGACTTCAGCAGCACCTTCTTCGCCGACTGGCTGGACTTCGTGGGCATTCAGGATGCCACCCATGTCCGCTTCGCCCCCACGGTGCTGGGCTCCGATCCTGAGCAGGCACGCCTGCTCGCGGTGTCAAAGCTCGACGCCGCCGCGCCGGCATTCGCGGCCAGGCTGGCCGCCGCAGGGGTGCTGCAGCCCGCGGCCGGCTGACTGCGGACCACATTCATTCCGCAGTCCTGCCACAGTCCCGGCCGCCATGACTGGACACGGCGGCCGGTACTGTCTTAGCGTCGAAGCATGACCCGCCTGCCCGGCGGGCTCCAGCGCTGAAGCAGTACGGCGCCCGCGTAACGCCGAAAGTGAGCAACTGTGCCTGCCACCCATTTTGAACGTTTCCTGGCTGAATCCGTGACGCCGCAGCGGGACTCTGGAACGGGATTGGGCCGCGATGAGCTCTATGGCCTTTATACGAGCTGGTGCCTGATCAACCACGTTGAACCCCAGGATCCGCCTTCCCTGTGGAAGGCCCTCAAAGACCATGGGATCACTGCCGAACACAACAACCTGAACATGACCGGGCCCGCTGCCGCGGACTACATCGTCGCCAGCGCCCCGGACCTCGTCTGAGGTTTCACGGCATCACCGGATTATTCCCGCGAAAGCCCTGAAATATCTCCGTGGGCACCGCTGTTGGCCCGGACATGACAACAATCGGAATCATCGGAGCAGGACACATCGGAAGCCAGGTTGCCCGGAAGGCGGTGGCGCTCGGCTATGACGTGGTCATCAGCAACTCGCGCGGGCCGGAGACCCTCACGGAACTGGTAACGGAACTAGGCCCTAAAGCCCGGGCCGCGACCCCGGCGGAGGCAGCGGCGGCAGGTGATTTCGCCGTCGTCACCGTTCCGCTCAGGAACTACCGGGACATTCCCGTGGCGCCGCTGGCCGGCAAGATCGTGATCGACACCAACAACTACTACTGGGAGCGGGACGGGCACATTCCCGCACTGGACAACGGCGAGGCCACCACCTCCGGACTGCTTCAGGAGCACTTGTCCGAATCCAAGGTGGCCAAGGGCTTCAACCACATCATGGCCAAGGATATCACCACGGACGGCACGCCCACCGGAACCGAAAACCGCCGCGCCCTTGCCACGGCCAGCGACTACCCCGAGGCCGCCGAACTGGTGACCCGGCTATATGACGAGTTCGGCTTCGACACCGTTAACATCGGGCTGCTGTCCGAGAGCTGGCGCGTGGAGCGGGACCGCCCGGCCTACGTGATCCGGCAGACCGAGGCTGAGCTGAAGGAAAACCTGGCTAACGCCCCGCGAACCATCTAGCGCCCCCGGTCAATCCAGGCAGGACACCCAAAAACTGGCTGGCAGCAGACGTCACGAAATCCATTCTTGACGACGCCTGCTGCCAGCCGGTTGGGGCTAATCAGTCCTACAGGCGTGCCGGGACCAGGACCACCTCATATTCGGTGTCCGGAAGCAGGAACTGGGCGTTCACTGCCGCAAGCGTGTTGCCGAACAGGGCAGCCGTCGCTGGAGTATTGAAACTGGTGCTGGTGATGACATCCTCGACAACGCCGGACGAGAAATTATTGGCGAGGTCGATCCGGCTGATCTGGTCCGAGAAGTTCTGGACAGCCCAGAGACGCTGGCCCTGGACCAGGATGCCGTCCACGTTTGGAACGCTTACCCCTTCAACGAGTGCGCTGGCGCCGGTGTCCGGGTTGACCGTGTAGATCTCCCCATTACCCGAATGGGACACAAACAGCACCCGGCCGCCCTTGGCCGAGGCAATGCCGTTGAGGTTGAACTGGTCCCCTGCGTCGGCCGCGGGACCGCTCAGCGGAAGCGTCACAACATCACCCAGTTCACCGCGGTGGCTGACCGGAACGAAGTACAGCTCGGCAGCGGCGGAATTCGTGAACCATGCCCCGTCCGGGGTGAGCGCGACGTCGTTGATGAAGCCTGGTGCGAGCGGGATCTCCGCTACGAGTTCCAGCGTCGCCGTGTTGTAAACGTAGGCATTGCCGCCAGCCCCACCAGCTACGAACAGCAGATTGCTGCCGGCATCAAACTTCATTCCTACAGCCATTCGGTCATCCGGACCGTCAATGATCTTCGTGGCGATTCCGGTGCGGATGTCGCCCTGGAAGATGTCGCCGGTGGCCAGTTCCCCGGCGTAGAAGGTGGTTCCCCGGCCGGCGGCGATCCCCTCGGCGGAGTTGGCACCGTCGAGCACGATGACGCCGGAAGGCGGCGCCGCGGTGGCGGGCAGGGACGGCGTGAGCAGTGCTATTAAGGCGATGAACGCGATGGCGGTACGGCGTTGTACTGTTCGGCGCATGATGCTTCCTCGGTTGGACTGATCCGCGCGGGGCAACAGACGGCATCAACAGGCGGCAGGCTCCGCACGATGGTCCTGCCAGTTTAGGCACCGCCGATGCCCCTGACCAGAGGCTGTGCACTGGATACGGAAGGGACGCGGAACCCGGGCAAAAGAGTGCCCGGGCCGCCCACACATGGACGCCCGGGCACCGGATGTCAGAGCGCGACGGCGACCGGCCGGCCGCCTTCCACCGTCACCTCAAACCGGGCAAAACCGCCGTCGGCCCTGGGAACCACCACAGTCCTGCGCTGGCCCTCAACAGCGGCGAAGGCGTGGAACTCCACGTCAGTGGCCCAGTCGTACTCCGGCCGGTCCGTCACGGTTCCGAGCGGCAAGACCGCCCCCTCGCGGACGTACACCGCGGCCTCCAGCACCGAGAATTCCTTGCGGTGCCACTGCGGGCCGGCCAGCTGCTCGCCGCTTTCCAGATGGGTCCAGGTTCCCGCAGGGAGGTAGAAGTCCACGGACCCGCCCTTGCCCATCACCGGTGCAACCAGAAGGTCCGATCCGAGCATGTATTGCCGGTCGAGGTAGGCACAGGCGGGGTCCTGCGGGAATTCGAGGAACATGGGCCGCATCAGGGGTGATCCTGTCTGGTGCGCGTCCTCGGCCGATGCCAGAAGGTATGGCATGAGCCGCATCTTCAGCCCGGTGAAGTGACGGAGCACGTCGCTGGATTCATCGTCCACCAGCCAAGGCACGCGGTAGGAGTTGGAGCCATGCAGCCGGGAATGGGAGGACAGCAGCCCAAACGCGATCCACCGCTTGAACAGTTCGGGATCCGGAGTCCCCTCGAACCCGCCGATGTCGTGGCTCCAGAACGCGAATCCTGAGGATGCCAGGGACAGGCCGCCGCGGAGGGATTCGGACATGGCGGAGAACGTGGATTCGCAGTCGCCACCCCAGTGCACCGGAAGCTGCTGACCTCCGGCGGTAGCGGAGCGGGCAAAGAGCACGGCCTGGCCTTCGCCGAGCTCCTTGGAGAGCAGGTCGAACACCGTTCGGTTGTAGAGCTGCGCGTAATAGTTGTGCATTTTCTGCGGATCGGAGCCGTCGTGCCAGGCCACGTCCGTGGGGATCCGCTCGCCGAAATCGGTCTTGAAGGAATCCACGCCCTGGTTCAGCAGGGTGCGCAGCTTGTCCTGGTACCAGGTCACGGCGTCCGGGTTGGTGAAATCCACCAGGCCCATGCCCGCCTGCCACATGTCCCACTGCCACACCGAGCCGTCCGCCCGCTTGACCAGGTAGCCCCGCTCTTCACCCTCCCGGAACAAGTGCGAGCGCTGGGCGATGTACGGGTTGATCCAGACACACACCTTCAGGCCCCGCTCGTGCAGGCGCCGCAGCATGCCTTCAGGGTCCGGGAAGGTGGCCGGGTCCCAGACGAAGTCGCTCCAATGGAACGCCCTCATCCAGTGGCAGTCAAAGTGGAATACAGAGAGCGGAAGCTTGCGTTCAGCCATGCCGTCGATGAACGACATCACGGTTTTCTCGTCGTAGTCCGTGGTGAAGGACGTGGACAGCCACAGCCCGTAGGACCAGGCCGGTACCCGGGCCGGCCGGCCGGTCAGCTCCGTGTAGCGGCGCAGGATGTCCTTGGGAGTGGGCCCGTGGATCACGAAGTAATGCAGCCGCTGGCCCTCAACGCTGAACTGCGTGCGGGACACCACCTCGGACCCGATCTCGTACGACACCCGCTCCGGGTGGTTCACGAACACGCCGTAGCCCGCGTTGGTGATGAAGAACGGCACGTTCTTATAGGCGAGGTCGCTCGAGGTGCCGCCGTCCTCGTTCCAGATGTCAATCGACTGCCCGTTCTTCACCAGCGGCCCAAACCGCTCCCCCAGCCCGTAGACATTGGTTCCCACGCCGAGTGTCAGCTGTTCGTGCACAAAGTGCCGGCCGTCGTCGTCGGTGATGACGCCGATGCTGCGGGGCACCGAACTTGTCAGCAGCCGGCCATCCCCCACGAAATCCACGTTCCAGTCGCCCGAGGTGCTGATGTGTGCGGTGAGGCCGCCGGAGGTGAACGTGGCGGTGCCGCCGTCGTTGGTGATGCTGACGTCCGCGCCGCCTTCCTTGAGCCCGAAGTGCGGCCCCTTCTGCACACCGCCCTGGAAGTGTTCGATGGTTACACCAATGACGTCCGGTAACGGCGACTCGAAGCTGATGGTCAGCTGCGGGCAGTTCAGGGCGTCGCCGCGGGACCTGATCTTCTGCGTGGGTGCGTAGACGGTGAGTTTGTCGCCTGTGGTCTTCACATCGGACACGTCCCGCGGGTGGAGTGCGGAGAGGCCCTTTTTGTGGAGCCAGTAGCCGTCCGTGAATTTCATGCTGTTCCTCTGTTTCGGGGGTTCTTCAAGTTGGGAAGTTCGTTGGATGCGGGTTCCTTGAGCACCAGCGCGCCGAAGGGCGGCAGGATGAGCTGATCGCCGTGGGCTGCGCCGGTAAGCAGGTCCACGGACGCCCACCGGAGCCGGACGTCCTGCGGCTCACCGGAATGGTTCAGCAGGAACAGGTGCCCACCGCGGCTTGCCGCCTCCACCTGGTCCGGCAACGGCGCGGCCAGGGGATACCGGATTCCCGCCGACTCCAGCGCATCCGCCACGACCTGCTCCAGTGCCTCTGGGGGAAGGTCGGCCCCCACATACCAGGAGTGCCCGGCACCGGTTTGGTGATGTACGACGACGGGACGGCCTTCCAGCCGGCCCTCGGCAAAGTGCGCCACCACGTCGGCGGTGCTGCTGTTCAGTGCCAGGTCTTCCGCCCAGGTCCGGGCCTGCCCGGCGGGTGCCTCCCCAAACCGGATCCCCACCGGTGATCCAAGCGGGATCCATTCCTCGCCGTCCACGCCTAGCAGCTCTGCGAGTATCGCCGGGAAGCGGCCGGAAGCGAGGTGGCCGTTGCGGTCCGCCACTGCGCTGAAGGGCCCAACCACCAGGTGGCCGCCGCCCTGGACGTACGCGCCCACCCCGTCCGCGTGCTCCTGGCTGAGCAGGAACAGGCTGGGAGCCAGGACCAGCCCAAACCGGCCCAGGTCCGCCGAGGGATGGACCACTTCGACGGCCAGGCCGTTCCGGTGCAGGGGCGCGTAATACGCCTGGAGCTGCTCGAGCACCTGGAGCCGGTTGGTGGGAGTGTCCGGTGATTCGGCGGCCCACCAGCTGTCCCAGTCGAACAGGACCGCGATCTTGGCCGTGCAGGGTGTCCCGGCAAGCTGGCGCAACGCTTGGAGGTCCTTGCCCAGGGCCGCGGCCTCGCCGAACACCCGCGTGTGCTCGCCCGCGAGCGGCACCACGGCGGAGTGGAAGCGTTCGGCGCCGAAGCGGGACTGGCGGAACTGGAAGAAACAGACGCCATCGGCGCCCCGGGCGACGGCAGAGAGGGCATCAACCCGGAGTTCGCCGGGCTGCTTCGGCACGTTGTGCTCCCGCCAGTTCACCCCGGAGGTGGCGGACTCGATGAGGAGCCACGGGGTGCCGCCTGAGAGTCCCCGGCAGAGGTCGTGGGTCAGCGATCCAAACCGGTGCGACTCCGGATCCGCCGGATCGGTGTACCAGTCATTGGCCACGACGTCCGTCTCGTTCGCGAAGGCGAAGTAGTCCGCCCCGCGGAAGAAGCCCATCAGGTTGGTGGTCACCGGGCTGGCGGTATCGTAGCGGCGGATGATGTCCCGCTCCGCACAGAACAGGGACAGCAACTGGTCCGAGGTGAACCGTTGGAAGTCCAGGGCTTGGCTGGGGTTGATCAGGTACGGCGCTTTGCGCGGAGGCAGGATCTCGTCCCAGCTGCCGTAGTTCTGGCTCCAAAAGGAAGTACCCCAGGCACGGTTGAGTCCGTCCAGCGTGATGTAGCGCCGGGTGAGCCAGGCACGAAAGGCGCGCGCGGTTTCGTCGTCGTAGCTCACCTGTCCGAGCTCGTTTCCCACGTGCCACATCGCGAGGGCGGGATGCCCCGCGTAGCGCCGGGCCAGGGACTCCGTGATGGCAGCGGCGGCCTGCCGGTACTTGGCGGATGACGGGTTGAACTGGTTGCGCGAGCCGTACCAAAGCGTGCTGCCGGCCGCGTCCATGGGCAAGGTTTCCGGATACTCGCGGCCCAGCCAGGCCGGCGGCGATGCCGTGGGCGTTGCCAGGCACACGCGGATGCCGCCCTCGTGCAGCAGATCCAGGAGCCGGTCCAGCCAGCCGAAGTTCCGGGCACCTTCGCGGGGCTCCAGCAGGGCCCAGCTGAACACTCCCACGGTGACCAGGTTGATACCAGCCTCCTGCATCAGCCGGATGTCCTCCTGCCAGGTGTCGGCCGGCCACTGCTCGGGGTTGTAGTCAGCACCGAACAACAAGCCGGTTCGATCCGTCAGGCTGTTCAGGCTGTGGCTGCTGGGAGACATGGAAATCCTTGGTTAAATAGGGGGATGGACAATCGAAGGGCTTCAACAGCGGCCACGATCAATGATGTGGCCCGCGAGGCCGGTGTTTCCACGAGCACCGTGTCCTATGTGATGAGCGGGAAGCGGACCATATCGAAGGAAACCCGGGAAACTGTCGAAGCGGCCATGCGGAAGCTGCGTTACAGCCCTCGGTCCAGCGCCCGTGCGCTGGCCTCGAGCCGTTCCAACGTGCTGGGCCTGGTGGTGCCCCTGCGTGCGGACGTCAATGTCGGCGTCGTCATGCAGTTCGTCACCGCCGTGGTCACCACGGCCCGGACGTTCAACCAGGATGTGCTGCTGCTGACCCAGGACGACGCCGGAAGCATCCAGCGCGTGACGTCGCAGTCCATGGTGGACGGGCTGCTCATGATGGACATCGAGGCCCGTGATCCGCGCATCCCGGTGCTTGCCAAGCTGCAGAAACCAGCCGTGCTGATCGGGATGCCGGATGATCCGCGCGGCCTGAGCTGCGTGGACTTCGACTTCGCCGCCGCGTCCCGCACCGCTGTCCGTCACCTGGCGGACCTGGGCCACCGCGGCATCGCGTTCATTGGTTCCCCGCCAGCATCCTTGCGCCGGCATGCCACCTACGCTGACCGGGCCCTGCAGGGGTTCCAGGATGCGTGCCGTGCCGCGGAAATCGCCCACGTGTCCGAGGCCTGCGAAGCCAACTCGCGTGACCTTGCGAAGGCGTTGGACCGGGTGTTCTCCGGGCCTGAAAGCATCACCGCGCTCCTGGTCCATAACGAGGGCCTGCTCCCCATGCTGCGGGAGAACCTTGGCGTCCGCGGCCTGTCCATCCCGGAGGACATCTCGGTCGCGGTGATTGCACCGGCGGACGTGGCCATGGCCGCGGCCCATCCCTGGACCGCAGTTTCCATTCCCGCGATGGACATCGGCCGGGCGGCCGTGGAGATGGTGATGGACCGGCTTAGCCTGGACAAACCGGCCGAGCTGCGGCTCATTGCGCCCACCCTGACGGAAGGCGAGACAACCGCTAAGGCCGTGTAACAGCAAACCGGCTCCCCTCAGGCCGGGTAGCCACACGCCGGTCATCCCTTCACCGCGCCGATCATCACGCCCTTGGTGAAGTGCTTCTGCACAAACGGGTACACCAGCAGGATGGGGACCATGGCCAGGACGATCACGGCCATCTGCAGGGCGGGGGAAGCCGCGGCGCCGTCGCCGACGTCGATCTGGCCTGGCACCGAGACGCCCTGCAGCACGTAGGAGCGCAGCACCACCTGGAGCGGGTTCATGGCGCTGTCGTTGATGTAGAGGACGGCGTTGAAGAACGCGTTCCAATAGCCCACGCCGTAGAACAGGGCGATGACGGCGGTGACGGCCTTGGACATGGGCAGGACGATCTGGGTCAGCGTGCGCCATTCACTGGCCCCGTCGATCCGGGCGCTGTCCAGGATGCCCCTGTCGATCCCCATGAAGAACCCGCGCAGGATGATGATGTTGAATACGGAGATGCAGCTGGGCAGGATCAGCGCCCAGTAGGTGTTGATCAGGCCCAGGCTGGACACCAGCAGGTAGGCCGGGATGATGCCGGCGCTGAAGAACATGGTGACCAGCAGGGTGAAGAGTATGGGGGTGTGCGCGAAGGAGCCCGGCCGGGACAGGCCATAAGCACAGAGCACGGACACCACCATGCTCAGCAGGGTGCCGGTGGCGGTCACGCCCACGGACACCAGCACGGCCCGGGTGACCACGCCGCCGCTGAGGATCTGCTGGTAGGCGGCGAGGGTGATTTCGCCGGGAATCAGGACCAGGCCGCCGGCGCGTGTGATGGTGGCCTGCGAGGAGATGCTGGTCAGCACGATGGTGTACAACGGCCCCAGGACAGCAAGGACGACGGCGGCGAGCACCACGGCCTTGACGGCTTTCGCCAGGCGTCCCGGCTCTTCGTCCCAGGCCGGCCGTTCCGGCCGGAGCCGCAGCGATTTTGAGGAGGCAAGTGGTTTGGTTGTGGTTACGCTCATTTGGAATACACACCGCTTTCGCCGAATATGTGGGCCACCTTGTTTGCTGCCAGGATCAGGGCCAGGCTGACCAGGCCCTTGATCAGTCCGGCCGCCGCCGCGTAGCTCCAGTCACCGTTCTGCACGCCCGTGTAGTAGACGAACGTGTCCAGGACCTCGGAGGCGTCCGCACCCACGGCGTCACGCTGCAGGATCATCTGCTCGAAGCCCACGGTCAGTGAGTCGCCCAGCCGCAGGATCAGCAGCAGCACAATGACGCTCCGCAGCCCCGGGAGGGTCACATGCCACATACGCTTCCAGCGGTTGGCACCGTCCACGGCCGCCGCCTCATACTGGGCGGGATCGATCGCGCTGAGGGCCGCCAGGAACACGATGATGCCCCAGCCGGCGTCCTTCCAGATCGCCTGGGAGGTGATGAGGAACAGGAACGTGTCCGGGTTGGTCATCACGTCCATGGCCTGCCAGCCGTTGGCGCGCAGCGACTGGTTGAGCAGCCCCGCGCCGCCGAAGATCTGCTGGAAGACGGAGACCACCAGCACCCAGGAAAAGAAGTGCGGCAGGTACACCACAGCCTGGATGGCCGCCCGCAACCGGGGGTTGACCAGGGAGTTCAGCAGCATGGCCAAGGCGATGGGAATGGGGAAGAAGAAAACCAGCTGGAATGCGGTGATCACCAGCGTGTTCTTGACGGCGAGCCAGAACTCCGGATCGGCCATCACCCGGCTGAAGTTCTCCATGCCCACCCAGGGGCTGTCCGGGATGCCAACGAACGGCGAATAGTCCTGGAAAGCCACCACGTTGCCCAGCATGGGCAGGTAGGCGAAGACGCCCAGCAGGATCACGGCCGGCAAGGCCATGAACACCAGGGAACGGTCCCGGTTGAACCGTACCTTCAGGCTGGCGCGGGGGCGGAGGGTCGCGTCCCCCGGCCCGCTACCCTGCCCGCCGTCCGGCGGGGTGCTGGGTGTCGACGTCGGACGCGTCGCCGGCGCCGCGAGCCGGGAGGAGGTGCCGGCGTCGGGCCTTGCAGGCGTCAGGGCGGCGGCCCTGCTCTCTGTACCGGTGCTCATGTTCGCCGCCACCCCTATGCCAGGAATCCGGCGTAGAAGTCGCGTAGCTCGTCGCCGCCCTTGCTCTTCCAGGTGGCGATGGCGCTGTCCAGGTCGGGCATGCCCTTGCGGCCGCGGATGATGTCCTTCGCCAGGTCCTCGAACGGCTTGCCGAGGGAGCCGAACTTGGCCGGTTCCTGGATCTGCATACCGAAGAAGATGTCCTCCTGGACGTTCGGTGCCTGGCGGGCTTCCCACTCGGACTGTGACTGGACCAGGCCGGGGTACTGGACCATGGAGTTCACGATCGGAGCGTTGACCAGGAAGGCGTAGGTGCTGGTCACTTCCTGGGTCCCCTTGGCGGTGGCCTGCGGAATACCCTGTGAGTCGCGGGTGTAGTGCACGCCTTCGACTCCGCTATTGATGAGGACGTTCTCCTCGGTGCCGAACGGTGCGGCAATGAAGTTGGCCAGCGCCAGCATCTCCTCGACCTTGGCCGGGTCCGTCTTCTTGATGAAGCTGAAGATCGCCGCGGGCTGGGCCCGGAACAGGGTGGGTTTGCCGCCGTCCGGGGCGAAGTAGTCCATGGGCTGCATGTTGAACTTGGGGTTGGACGGCAGGACGCGTGCCAGCGCCTCGTGCCAGCCGCCCATGCCGTCCGAGGTCATCAGGGTGGCGCCGGATTCGAAGCGCTGCTTGGCCTGCTGCGAGTTTCCGGCAACTGCGTCCGGGTGGACGGAGCCGTCGGCGAACAGCTTGGCGGTCCATTCCAGGGCGGCGCGGTATTCGTCGGTTTCGAACTTGTTCTGGAGCTTGCCGTCCACCTTTTTCCACTTGGGGACCACTCCGTGCATGATCTGCGCACCCGTCCAGATGTCCTCGGAACCCCAGCGGTTCTTGGAAGCGTCCGTGAGTTCCTTCGCGACGCTGCGGTATTCGTCAGCGGACGTGGGCGGTTCGACGCCGAGTTCCTCGAAGAGGTCCGCCCGGTAGAAGATGGCGTCGGAGATCAGGGCGCCCGGGTAGGGCAGTCCATACAGTCCGCCTTCGAAGCAGCCCATCTTCCAGGCCGCCGTGGGGATGTTGGCCAGGTTGGGGTACTTCTTGACCTTGTCGCCGGCCAGGAACGGCGAGAGGTCGGTGAAAATGCTGGTGGCGGCCTGGCCGAAGCGTGGCGGCATGTTCCATGCGGGGATCACCATCCAGTCCGGTACATCCTTCGGCGAAGCGAGGACCGTCTGGACCTTGTCGGCGTAGGCGTTGCCGTCGTTGACCTGGAAATTGATGGTGGCGCCCAGCTTTTCATTGACGGCCTTGTAGTAGGTGTTATCCGGCAAAGCGGGCGGGACCGCCCACCATGCCGGGGCCATGGCGGTGTAGGTCCCGCCGGAGCCGGGCGTGCTGGCCACTGATTTGACCAGGGACTTCGGAATGGACGTGAAGCCGGGCGTCGAACCGTTGACCGACGGGATGTCCGGCTTGACCAGGTCCACCGGGATGTAGGACGGGACCAGTTTGGCCACGGTTTCGGCGAGGCCGCCGGAAGTGGTTGCCTGCGGAGCCGCCGCCCCGGTTCCGCAAGCCGTCAGTGCCGCGGGCGCAGCGGCCAGGAACACGGCACCGCTGAGGATGCCCAGGAAGGAACGGCGGTTGACGCCGGTGGAGCCGGCCTCGGCGAGGAGGGTGGAACCTGTTTTCTGGGGACGGCGGCTTCGTGTCGGATCCGCATGGTGACCAAGCATAATCAGCACTCCTTTGTGGTGGATATTGCATCGATGATTTCGAAGTTTGTCGAATCGCTTCGATTAACGATCAGCGTAGAGCATCCCGATTTCACCCGCAAGACTCAAACGTGTTGCATGTCACAGGGCGCGATGCCACACTGGATGTCGATGCATTTGTAGAAGCGTTTAAACAACCCGTCGTACAGTCACCGCCGATTGGACCCACCGTGCCCCCTGCCGCTTCAGCCTCCACCGCAGCCATCACCAAGGCGCAAAGTCTTCTGGACTCGCTCTCCCGTGACCAGAAGATCGCCATGCTCCACCAGCACGCGCCCGCCGTCGAATCCCTGGGCCTGGCCCGGTTCCACACCGGAGCCGAGGCGGCACACGGAGTTGCGTGGCTGGGCCCCGCCACGGTGTTTCCGCAGCCTGTGGGCCTGGCTGCCAGCTGGGATGAGGACCTGATCCGCCGGGTGGGCACCGCGGTCGCGCGCGAGGTCCGGGGCAAGAAGGCGGTGGACGCCACTGTGAGCACCAACGTCTGGGCTCCGGTAGTGAACCCGCTGCGCCACCCGCTCTGGGGCCGCAACGAGGAAGGCTTCTCCGAGGATCCGCACCTCACCGCTGCACTGGCCGGAGCGTACTGCGCTGGACTGAAAGGCGATCATGAACGCTTCTGGCTGACGGTGCCCACGCTGAAGCATTTCCTGGCCTACAACAACGAGGCAGACCGGAACGTTTCCAGCAGTCAACTGCGGGCGAGGGTGCTGCACGAATACGAGCTTCCGGCCTACCGCGGCCCCATCGAAGACGGCGTGGCCGGCGCCGTCATGCTGTCGTACAACCTGGTCAACGGCCGGCCCGCCCACGTCTCGGACCTGGTGGCCGGCGAGCTGCGGCAGTGGCGGAACGGCGAGGACATCGCCATCGTCACAGACGCAGGTGCCCCGTCCTCGCTGTACACGGCGGAGAAGTATTTCGACGACGGCCCGTCCGCCTACGCGGCTGCCCTCCGCGCCGGGGTGGACAACTTCACCGAGGATAGCGACAACCCGGAGCCTTCCCTCAGGCACCTGCACCAAGCTCTGGACCGCGGGCTGATCACCGAGGCGGACATCGACCGCGCCGTCCTCCGACTCCTCACCCTGCGGGAACGGACCGGCGAATTCGAACCCGACGGCGGCCCATATGGCGCCCTCGGCCCTGAACTCGTGGGTGATCCGGCCCACGTGGCGCTGGCCCGGGAAGCGGCCCGGAAGTCGGTGGTATTGCTCCGGAACGCACCCGCTGCCGGCACGGCGGATCCCCTGCTTCCGCTTGGCCCGAATCCCGGAAAGGTTGCCGTGATTGGCGCCCTGGGTTCCACGGTACTCAGCGACTGGTACAGCGGCACCCTGCAGGATGAGGTCAGCATCTTCGAAGGCCTGTCCGCGCGGTACGGCGGCGTTGTGGCGGAAGCGGGCGTAGATTTGGTCTCCCTCCGGTGCGTCCGGACCGGCACCTACCTCGGCGCCGGCAACCCCAAAACCTCCCTCACTGCCGGTGCTGCCGCGCCAGGGCCGGACGAAGCGTTCCAGCTCAAGGACTGGGGCGACGGCGAATGCACCCTGCAGTCCCCCGTCACTGACAAGTTCGTAACCGCCGACGGCTACTACCTGAGCGCATCAGCGGCCAGGGTGGGCGGCTGGGTGGTGCAGGAAACGTTCCGGCTGCACCCGGGAGTGGACGGGACGGTGTCCATCCAGCACATCGGCACCGGCAAATGGGTCCGGATTGAGGCGCACACCGGAAGCGCAGCCCTGTCCGCCGGGACCGAAGAAGCAGCGGACCGCTTCGCCCTGCGGACCGTCCGCTCCGGCCAACAGGCCGCCCGGGAGGCTGCCGCCGCGGCCGATGTCGCCGTCGTAGTAGTAGGGAATGATCCGCACCTGGGCGGCCGGGAAACCATCGACAGGGCCACGCTGGCACTGCCAGAGCCCGAGCAGGAACTCATCCGGCTGGTCCGGGAAGCGAACCCCCGGACCGTCCTGGTGATCGTCTCCTCCTACCCCTACGCGCTGGGACCGCTGGCTGACACTCTTGCCGTTGTGTGGACCTCGCACGGCGGCCAGGAACTGGGCAATGGCCTGGCGGACATCCTCAGCGGTGACTTTGAGCCCACCGGACGGCTGGCCCAGACCTGGTGGCAGCGCGACGAGGACCTGCCAGGCATCCTGGACTACGACCTCATCTCCTCCCACAGCACGTACCTGTACAGCACCGCCGAGCCGCTGTACGCGCTGGGCCATGGCCTCAGCTACAGCCCGGTCAGCTACGAATCCGCTGTGCTGGCGGGCGACGGGCTGTCGGGCTTGCTATCGGACGGCGGTATCGACGTGGTGGTGCGCAACACCGGCACGCGGACCGCGCACGAGCTCGTGCAGGTCTACGCCGCCTCCCCGGGGCACCGTTTCGAGTTCCCGCGGCGACTCCTGGTGGCGTACTGCCGGGTCGAGCTGGCACCCGGCGAGCGCCGGACCGTGCGGATTCCGGTGCCACTGGAGCGGCTGGCCACGTTCAGCGTCACGGCCTGCCGGATGCTGGTGGAGCCGGGGACGTACGAACTGATGGTCGGTCCGTCGGCCAACTGCCTGCCTCTGGGTGTCGAGCTGTCCGTGAGTGGTGAGGGAAGCGGTCCGCACCAGCGCGGTGCCTGGATCCGCGCCGAGCTTTTTGACGAATGTTCCAACCTCGCGCTGGTGCCGGAGACGCCGCTGGCTGGCACCGCCGTCGCGCCTTGCTCACCGCAGGAAAGTGCGACGGCGGTCTACCGCGGCTGGCAAGGCAACACGCCTGAGTGCGTGGCGCTGCGGCTCACGGCCTCCGGTCCCGGAAGGGTGGCCGTTCAGTTGCCTGGGCGCGGCGGCACGTGGACGGATTCCGCGGAGGCAACCGTTGATCCCGGGTTCGACGGCGAACTGGCACTGGTGCTGGCCAGCGGTGCGTTGGACGGCGCCGGCCTAGAGGCCGTGCGGATTGTCCTGGCCGGTCCGCTGACAATGAGCGAGCTGCAGGTGGCCTGACGGCGCGGGTGCCCGGGCTTAGGCTCGTCCTCGAACCGCGTCACTAGGCCCGGCGCCGGGCCACCCTGGGTGGTCCGCCTACAGGGTGGCCGGATCGGTGTTGGCGCCGCAGAGGATCACCGCAACGCGCTCCCCAGCCGCGGGAACATAGGCACTGGCGTGCAGCGCGGCGAATGCTGCCGCCGCACCGTGTTCCACCACGAGGCGGTACTCATCCCAGAGCCGGCTGCGGGCGGCGACTATATCGGCGTCGGACACCAGGACGCTTTCGACGCCGGTCCTGACGGCTACGGCAAACCCAATGCCGCCGATGCTGCGGGCTCCCAGGGAGTCGGCGGCGACGCCGGACACCGCCACGTCCACGGGATGCCCGGCTGCGAGCGCCGCATGAAGCGTGGGGGCGGTTTCCGGCTCGACGGCCACCACCTTGGCGCGGCCTTCAACGGCTGCCGCGATTCCGGCCATCAGCCCGCCGCCGCCCACTGCCACCAGCACGGTATCCACACTGCCCAGTTGGTCCAGCAGTTCGGACCCCACAGTGCCGGCGCCGGCAGCGATCTCAGGCTGGTCGTAGGCGTGGCAGTACACCGCCGCGGTTTGTGCGGCATGGGCGACGGCGGCCTCGTAGGCCACGGCATATTCGGCGCCGCCCTGGATCACGGTGGCGCCGATGGCCTTGAGCTTCCGGACCTTGACCGCGGGCGCCGACTCCGGCACAAAGACGGTTGCCGGGACACCGAGTTGGGCTGCGGCATACGCGTTGGCGAGCCCGGCATTCCCGCCGGAGGCCACCACCACCCCCACGTCCGGGTGCAGTTCCCCTCGCTCCTTGCTGGCGAGGATCCTGTTGAGCGCGCCGCGGGCCTTGAAGGTGCCGGTGTGCTGCATGAACTCGCATTTGAACCAGACCGGGCCCGGAAAGGTGCCAGGGTCCGCTTCGAGGACGGGTGTCAGTCGGGTGAGGCCTTTGATCCGGGCAGCGGCCTGGTCCACATCGGCGCGGGTGATCACGAAGGACTCCTGGGTAGGGCTGGTGGGCCACTCCAGCCTAGCGAAGCCATCGATTGCTCCGATAACGCCGTTTTGAGCCCTCTAAAGGGCGTTACCGGAGCACTCGTTGGACCTCGCCGTCCCGGGTTCATGTGTCGACGGCGACTGGGCGTCGATTTACCTTTGTGCCTGTCTCAGACTGCCTGGCCAAGTTCGCCTCCTTCCCGGGCAAGGGTCAGGGAGGGACGCTGCAGCCTGTCGAGTGCTGCCGCAGCCTGGCTGCCTGGTTCGGCGGTGTAGGTGAGGATGCGGTGGCCGGAATCATCCGGCATCGTCAGGACCTCGAATCCCAACTCCAGGGCGCCGAGTTGCGGGTGGTTGAGTGTCTTATGCCCTGACATGCAGTTCTCCACCGGGTGTTCAGCCCACATTGTCGCGAAATCCGGGCTCTTGAGGGTCAGCTCCCCAACGAGGGCGGCGAGCCCGGCGTCGTCAGCGAACCGTCCGGAAAGCAGCCGCAAGGAAGCGACTGCGCGGCTGGCCTCCGCCCGCCACTGCGGATAGAGGCTGCGGGTGGCCTCGTCGAGGAAAAGCATCCGCGTCAGGTTCGGCCGTTCGGACGGTATGCCCGGGGCGTAGAAGTCCAGATGGGAAGCAACCAGCCTGTGTCCGGCCTGGTTCCAGGCGAGGACTTCGGTGCGTTTGCCCAACACAACAGCCGGAACCGGCCCCATGGAATCGACCAGGCGCTTCGTTCCTGGCCGGACCTGGTCAGGACGGTTCCGGGAGGCTTTCGGTGTGCGGCGTTTGTGACCGGAGAGGTCGGCGAGGTGTTTTCGTTCGACCTCGGTCAGGGCCAGGGCCCGGGCGAGGGAATCGACGACGGCGTCAGAGGCGTTGAGATGCTGGCCCTGTTCCAGCCTGGCGTAGTAGGTCACGCTCATGCCGGCGAGCATAGCCACTTCCTCCCGTCGCAGCCCGGGTACGCGGCGGGTGCCGTAGTCCATCAGCCCGACGTCCGCCGGGGTCAGGGCAGCGCGTCGTTTGCGGAGGAAGTTGCCCATGGCTGCCGGTTGGTTCATACCTGTGAGTATTCACGAACATTCCCGAACGTGGGTAGCACTGGCAGTGCTACCCACAACACGGCGTGGCTGTTCCTGTCCGGCGTCGGCAGGGTTGAGAGGAAAACCCGCCCCTGCAGTTTAGTGATTGGATCCTTCCGCCATGACAGCACACCAGAGAACACGCCTGCCGCAAACCACACCCCCAGAGCCGGCAACCGTGGCACTTCAGCAAAGTTCCCTCCGGATGACCGGACGGCAGCGGCTGATCATGGTGCTGCTGTTGACGGCAAGTTTCACCCTCGCGGTGGACTTCTCCATCCTGAACGTCGCGCTGCCGCGGATCGGCGCGGACGTAGGGTTCTCCCTGGAACACCTGCAGTGGATAGCGACGTCCTTCGCCCTGTGCGCGGCTGGGTTTACCTTGTTCTTCGGCCGGGTCGCTGACCTGTTTGGCCGCAAACGGCTGTTCATCACCGGCATGGCGCTTCTCGGGATCGGTTCACTGGCAGGTGGGCTCGCCACCGACCCCGGGCTGCTGCTCGCCGCCCGCGCCGCCCAGGGCCTGGCCACCGCCGCGGTGACCCCGGCTGCGTTGTCGCTTCTCACCACCTCCTTTCCGGAGGGTCCGCTGCGGGACAAAGCACTCGGCCTGAACGGCTCGCTGATGGCCGCGGGGTTCACCGCCGGCGCCGTCCTGGGCGGGCTGCTGACCGATCTGTTGTCCTGGCGCTGGGCGTTCTTCATCAACATTCCCATCGCCATCTTCGTTCTGGTCCTCGCTCCGAAGTTCCTCACCGAGTCCTCCCGCGGGAACAACACCAGGCTCGATGTCCCGGGCGCTTTCACGGTCACTCTCGCCCTGCTTTTGCTGGTCTTCGGGCTGACCACTGCCGGTGAAAAGGGCTGGGCCGAACCGCTCGCCTGGGCGCCGCTGGCAGCGGGCCTGCTCCTTTTCGTGGTGTTCTTCCTTATCGAGAAGAACACGGCCCACGCGCTCGTGCCTGTGACCATCCTTGGGAGGAACAACATTGCCTGGGGCAACATCGCCGGGATCCTGGCCTTTGCCACCGAAACGTCCCTGGTGTTCGTGCTGACCCTCTACCTCCAGCAGGTCCTTGGCTACACGCCGCTCGGGGCTGGACTCGCCTTCGCCGTCCTCGGCGCCGGCACCGTGGCAGGCGGGATCATCGCCCCTCACCTGATCGGCAAACTCGGCACCAAGAAGACCATCATCAGCGGCCTCACAGTGCAGGCCGCCGCCACTGGATCGCTGCTCTTCCTCAACACAGACCAGGCCTCCCTGACCATCGTGCTGATCGCAACGTTCGTCGGCGGCGTCGCGAACCTCGCAGCGATTGTCGGATTCATGGTCACTGCCACCACGGGGCTCCCCAACACCGAACAGGGCCTCGCTACCGGACTGACCACCATGAGCCAGCAAATCGGAATCACCATGGGAATTCCCGTCATGAGCAGCATCATCGCGGCGACCCTGCTCCAGTCCGGTGACGCCGGACCGGAGCAGGTGCTGGCTGCGGTGCTGCCGGCAATCGGAATCAACGCCGGCCTCTGCCTCGCAACAGCGGCAACCGTCGGGTTCTTCCTCCGCGCGCCCGCTGAACACGAGCTCGCTGAACAGCGTCCGTTGAACGCAGGCTCCTAGCGGACCCCGGCGGCCGTGGTGGGAAGGGCCGGCGCTTCGCTGCCAGCTTCCATGCCCGCCGTCGGAACGTCCGCCGTCGTGCTTTCCCGTGCTGGACTTTCGGCAGGCTCCCCATCAGGCAACTCGCCACGGAAGGCGCGGAGCATGGCTTCGCGGTCGAACTGGCCCTCCCATTTGGCCACCACGAACGTGGCCACGCAGTTGCCCAGGAGATTTACGGAAACACGCATGGAATCCATGAGCCGGTCGGCGCCGAGCAGCAGCGCAACGCCGGCCACCGGGAAGATGCCCAGGGCACCGGCGGTGGCGGAGAGCGCCAGGAACGCGGAACCCGGGACGCCGGCCATGCCTTTGGAGGTGAGCATCAGGATGCCCAGTGCGGCCAACTGCTGGCCAAGGTCCAGGTTGTGCCCGAAAGCCTGGGCAAGGAAGAGCAGGGAGATGGACAAGTAGAGGGCGGCGCCGTCGAGGTTGAAGGAGTAGCCCGTGGGAACCACCAGGCCCGTGGTGGCGCGGGAGCAGCCGGCGTTGGTCAGCTTGGTCATGATGCGGGGCAGCACCGATTCCGTGGACGCGGTGCCGAGCGCCAGCAGGAACTCCTCACGGGAATACTTGATGAACTGCCAGAGTGGGACGCGCGGATACACCCAGGCCACCACGAACAGGAGTCCGATGAAGACGATGGCGGCGCCGTAGCAAGCGGCGATCAGGAGCGCGTAAGTGCTCAGCGAACCCAGGCCGTACTGGCCGATGATGAAGGCCATGGCCCCGAACGCACCGATGGGCGCCACACGCATGACCCAGGCCATGATCTTGAAGAAAAGTTCCAGGACCGTCTCCAGCAGGCTGATCACCGGCATGCACCGCTCACGGCCAACCACCACGATTGCGGCTCCGAAGAAGACCGAGAAGCAAAGCACCTGCAGCAGGCTGTTGTTGGCGAAGGCTCCCACGACGCTGGTGGGGATGACGCCGAGGAGGAACTGGCCGGCGTCCTTGGGCGGCGCGGTGCCTGTCTTGGCGTTAAGGGCATCCTGGGACAGCGCACTGGGGTCGATGTTGAGTCCTGCGCCCGGCTGGACGATGTTGCCGACCACCAGGCCAAACACCAAGGCGAACAGGGTTGCTGCCGTGAAGTAGACCAGGGCCTTCACCCCCACCCTGCCCACTGCTTTGACGTCGCCCACCGCCGAGATGCCGGTGACAATCACCAGGAAAATCAAGGGGGCGATGATCATTTTGATGAGCTGAATGAAGCCGTCGCCCAGCGGACGCAGGCCTGACCCTATGTCAGGCCAGAAGTGTCCTATACCGATTCCCAGGCACACGGCGATGAGGATCTGGAAAAAGAGGGAAGTGTAGAACGGCTTCTTCGTCCGGGCCGGAACTGCAGGCGCCGGAGCGCCGGATGCTGAGGCCGCAGGGGCGGAGGGAGGAATCATGGCGTCGCCTATCAACGTAGGAGCGGCAGGAGGCCGCTTCGGTCATACGCAACGCTAGGGATACAGTGTTTCGCGCAGGATAAATCCGTAGTACGGAAATGTTTAACCGCAAAATGGAAAAGTTGGCCGTTTGCTCAGTTCAGGGACAGGATCAAGTAGAGGGCCGTGAGGACCACGACGGTTGGTGTCATGACCAGGCGCTCCGGTTTGCTGCGGGAGATCCCGTTCAGCACGATGCCCAGTGCGAAGTAGCCTGTCAGGACCCAGCAGGTGACATCCGTGAAGCCCTCGCTGACCAGCGGTGCGGCCAGGCCGGCCTTGGCCAGAGCCACGTAGGCGATAAGGACGTAGAGGACAATGGAGGTGGCGCTGCCGATCCGGAGCTTGGTGGGGAGCACGTTGTGCTGGCCGCCCCAGGCAAACCTCCCCAGCGGCGCTCCGGCAATAAGGGCCGCCTGGAAGATGGCCAGAGCGGCCAGAATTGCGCACGCGGCGATGGCGGCAAGCTGAACAATGGGCATCTGGAGGCACACTCCTGTTGTCACTGGCATGCCCCTGCAGGCAAGCATCGGGTTTCAGCTTATTGTGACCTCCGCCGCATGGCGGGATGATCACACCGTCCCTACCGTTAAACCATTGGCGAAAGGAGGCCACGTGCTTATTGTCTTAACCGGAATCGACGGCTCGGGAAAATCCACGGCCGCCCGCGCCTTGGTGTCCTCGGTCCAGGCCGAAGGCAGGAATGCCTTGCTGCTCAGCAACCACGCCGGCCGGCGAAGCATGTCCTTACTGGCCCAGCGGCTGGGCATCCAGTGGCCGCACCGCCTTGCCGACGCCGCGGAAACCACCCTTCGATTGGTCAACGTTTTGATCTCCCACGCCAAGGCAAGCCGGTTCGATGGCCTGGTGATCATGGACCGCCACCTCCACTGCCAACTGGCCCTGCGTACTGCCAAGGGTTTGCCCCGGGGCCGGCTGCTCCCGTGGCTCCTGTCCGTTCTGCCCGCACCCGATGCAGTGGTGTACCTGGACGTGGAGCCGGCGTTGGCGCACCAGCGCATCGTGGCCCGCGGCACCGACGCGGAGACCTTGGAGGATCTGGAGGGCTTGCGTACCGCCTACCGTTCCATGCCTGAATATCCGGGCTTCGTGCAGCTCGACGCGAACTGCCCGCCGGCCGAAGTGGTGGCCCGCCTGGCCCGGATCGTGGGCAAGGAGGCCGCGGCTCTCAGCTGCTAGACCTGCTACTCATGGACGGGTTCGCCGGTGACCCGATGGTCTGCATGGTTGATGGTTTCCTGGATCAGCCGGATCAGGTGCCCGTCGTGGAGGGAGTAGATGACGTGCCGGCCGTCCTTGCGCGTGTCCACCAGCCCACTGAGGCGGAGTTTGGCCAAGTGCTGGCTGACTACGGTGCGGGGCGCGTTTACCTCCACAGTCAGTTCGGTGACTGTCTTCGGTCCTTGGGCAAGTTGCCAGAGCAGGTGCAGCCTGGTGGGTTCGGCGAGCATCCTCAGTGTTCCTGCGGCGGTTTCCAGCAGGTCCATCCCCGGCGCGACCGCGTGGACAAACGAGGGTTCCTCAGCGGGCGCCCGAAGCGCGCTGCTTGGCTGACTGCTCAACGGATTGCTCCTCGGTCTCGGGCTGGCCTCTCCCGTAACGGCTGTGGCGGGGCCAGGACAGGAAAGCTCCTGCACTGCCTAGTATCGCAAGGATTGTCAGTGCGAATGCAGCCCAGCCCAGCCCGGCAGCCGCCCCAACCCACCCGGACAGGGGGTAGGCGACGATGTAACAGGCGTGCGAGAGGGAGAACTGCGCCGTGAAGACATAGGGGCGGGTCTCCTCGGTCGACGCCTCGCGAAGCAGTCGGGACGACGGCGTGAGGATGGCGGAGTTCCCCGCGCCCAGCAGGAACCAGAGCCCCAACAACCACCACCATCCCGCTTCAGGAGACGCCCGCAAGATGGCCACGGTGGCGCCTGCCAGCGCGATAGGAATGACGGCTGCACCGGTCAGCATGACACGCCGGTCCCCCGCCCGCTCAAGCAGGCGTGGCGCAGACAGTGCCACCACCATGGAGCCGATGCCGAAACAGGCCAGCGCCAAGGCCAGGTCCGCGTCGGGCCGGTGCAGCACATCGCGGACGTAGACCACGGTATTGACCAGGACCAACGCCGTAGGTGCCGCAACCACCACGTTCAGCGCCAACAGCGAGCGCAGGCGCCGGTTGGCCCAAAACAGCCTGGTGCCCAGGGTTGTCCGGTGCCACACAGACATGGTGAGCCCCTTGACGACGTCGGCCCGGGGCAGGGTGGTGATCATCACCATTGCGGCGGAGAACAGGAACCCGGCCACTGTGCCCAGGAAGAGGTTGTTGTAGCTGATAAGGGTCAGCAGCAACGCGGCTGCGGCAGGACTGACCAGGGCTTCCATGTCATATGCCAGCCGGGACAGGGAGAGCGCGCGGGTGTAGTCCCGCTCATCCCTTAGCACGCTCGGAATCAGCGACTGGAAGGCCGGCGTGAAGGCCGCCGAGGCGGACTGCAGCAGGAAAACAACCACGTAGATCTGCCAGGCCTCGGTGATAAATGGCAAACACAGGGCCATCGCCGCCCGAACCAGGTCCGCGCCGACCAAGACAGGCTTCTTGGGCAGCCGCGCCACCATGGCATTGATCACCGGGGCAAGCCCCACATAGGCCAGCATCTTGATGAGCAGGGCAGTGCCCATCACGGCCCCTGCGTTGCTGCCCGCAAGGTCAAACGCGAGCAGGCCGAGCGCCACCGTCAACACGCCGGTGCCCACAAGGGCCACGACCTGGGCTAGAAAGAGCCTCCGGTAGGTTGCGTTGCTGAGGACCGAGAGCATCGTCACCTTCTGTGCATAGGTGCACGTATGTGCACCTATGAGCCTAAGTGTGATGGCGCTGGCAGCGCAACCGCCCCGCAGGCATGCTGCAGGTCCCGGTGCCTGGATTAGGGAGCAGCCTTAGATCAGCGCGTGCATCCCGTGGCTGCGGGGCCGCCCGAAGGACGCGGCGCCCAGGAATTCGATGGCAACGAACGGCTCATCGCCCACCACCCACTCATCGTGCCCGGGAGGGAGCGCATAGGTGTCGTTTGCGTGGATTGTGGAGCGCACGCCGTCGGCCGTTTCAATCTGGAGCGAGCCGGAGACGCAATAGCCGAGGTGGTTGTGCTCGCAGAATTCAGTCATCTCCGCGGGCTTGGCGGACTCGGACCAGCGCCAGCCTGGCGCTAGGATCAGCCGGGCCACGGAGTAGTCATCAACGGTGACAAGGTCGAACTCCGCCTTGTCCGGGCACCGCTTCCTGTCTGGAATATCAAAGGACTTTACTGCCAAAGCTCTGATGAAATTTGCGGTCATGAGGACACTGCCTAGAGATCAGATGGTGAGGCCTGGCGGCGAACCAGGCGATGGGTTCGGATACCGACATGCGGTGAAGTTGCGGAGACCTAGTAATCGCATGCGCTTTCTAGCCCCGACGCATACTCAGCCAGCAGACCCTGCTGGTGTATCTCTAAAGGTATCCCTACGGCACCTGAAGTCAATGGGAAATTACGACGGCGGTGCTGCCGCCCTCCTTGCGGCAGCACCGCTGTCGGCGGCCGCGTCAAGGCTTCCGCCTCGCATGCCGCTAACTGCCTGGGACTTGAGATCTTCCAGCCGGACTGTGACCGCTTCCGGGAGCTGGTCCTGAAGTGAATGCGTCACGATGACCACCAGCTTGGATTCAGCCCAGCGTCTGATCTCCTCAACCATGTAGGCCACTCCTTCCGCATCAGTCCCGTTGAACGGTTCGTCCAGGACCACGCAATCGAACTGGCCGACGGTGTTCATGATGTACCAGAGCTTGCGCGCATTTCCTGTGGACAGGTTCCCTGCGTTCTCGTCGAGCCACGGTTCAATCCCCAGTTGGATCGCCCGCAGTATCTCGAGGCCAGGATCCATATCTCGGGCAATACAGGCGAAGACGAGGTGATCCCGAGCAGTCATCTGGGCGAACAGTGCTGCTGCAGATCGACAAACCCTCCGCCGGTTCCTGCCTTCAGGGTCATTGGCGCTCGTGCCGTTGACCAGGACTGTTCCGAACCACGGAGACAGATAGCCGCTGGCCAGTTCTACGAATGTCGATTTTCCGGATCCGTTCTTGCCGTGTAAGTGGATCAAGGCAGGCCCAGTGAATGTGAAGGAGACGTTTTCGTACACAGGGCGCTCGGCCGTATAGCCCGCAATCACGCGATCAAAGATTATCGTTGGGAAAGAATTCTGCGTTGCAGGCAAATCTTCGCACCTCCAGTTAGAAGAGCTGTATAGACGACGGCGGCAATGGCTGCGGGGACGCCGCCGAGGAGACAGAGTCCGAGTACAGGGACGGCAAGCATCAGGGAAATGAACGCTGCCGCCAGGGACATTTCCATGGAGCCGTCGGCCTGTCTGACTTTGACCTTGCTGTAGGCGTTTCCAATGATGTTCCCGGTTGCAATTGCCCACGGAATCAAGAGCGCCGCAAGCGGCAGGACGCCAGTCGCAGCCCAGACAATACCTGCAATTGGCGGTGCCCCAAGCAGCACCAGCAGCAGTGACTGAGTCATGATCACGGCCCACACAAGGGATCGGACTCCGAATCCGGATTCCCATCCATACCTCAGTTGGGGGAGAAGGCCGACCGGATTGTTTGCCTTGGACAAGAGTTCGGACCCGACAACGCTCACCATGAAAACTATGCAGGCTCCCGCGTTCTGAATTCCGGGGACCTCCCGAAGGAAATCCGGCCCGACGCCGCCCAAACGGACGCCGATGGCGGTGGCAGCAGACAGAAGGAGGCAGATCCCTATTCCACGGAACAGAGCAAATGACTTATCCCTGACAAGGTTCACCATCAGGGCTCTCCAGAGCATGGGGACTGGCGTTGCCGTCTTCGACGAGTACTCTTTGACGGGCCTGGGCACCCGTGCTGCCACCGGGAACGAATGCCTCTGATCGATCCAACGTTCCGGATTGTGAGGAAGGAGAACACGACGACGGCGATTCCCATCGCCGTCGCGATCCAGTACCCCTCAGCGCCGGTTGCATTGGGGCGTAGGTCAACCCCGGGTCCTGCTCGCTTCAGCGCAAGCAACCCTCGGGCAAGCAAGACTCAAAGAAGCGCGGCAAGGAGACAGGCTCCAACGAAGACGGCGGACCCTGCGGCCTGACTCGATGTGCGCGGGTCAGTTGCGGCTAGCCTGGAACTCAAGGCAAGCCAGGCCGCGGCTAAGGCGAAAGGAGCAACCAAGAGGGCCAGAGCCAGTGGCCCGCCGCCTCCACCCTCCTCGTGCACAACAACCCAGGCCGCCGTACAGACGGCGCCTGACAAACCAAACAAGAGGACAGCCCGCGGACCTGCCTCGGCCAGGAACACGTGGTGCATCGCAACATCCGTCGCCCGGTAGAGCTCCCCGTTTGGATTGAACCGAACGGCAAATCTCCGGCTGCTGAGTGCTTCACGTGCCAGAGCACCAACGGAGAGGTACAGACAGACGACGAGGGCCAGCGCGACAACTGTAATCCGGGCACCGCTGCTCGCGTAAGTTCCCTCGCCACTGTCGACGGACAATGCTTCCCGCAGCAGCCGCATCACAAACAGCGATCCGGCCAGAACTGCGAAGACTAAAACGACGCCGGTGCTTACGCCTAGGACCATGAGTGTGCGAATGGATACCGGCCATCCCGTGACTGCCAGCAGGCGAACCCCCGTGAATTTGTAAGCCGCTCTGAGACTTCCCATTTCTGACGCCTAAAGACGATTGACGGATTTGCTTTGAGACGACTCGGCGTCCACTATGAGAGCCATCACGCCGATCCCCATCGTCCCGATCGTCCAGAGCCACATCGGAAGCGAGCCGGGGAAGCCAACGGTCGAGTCACCCATGAACACGCCGCTACTGAGCCCGCAGACCAGGAAAAGAACTGCGTCACGCTTCGGATTCCGCTTTGTGGCGAGCACTGCGAACATGACAACTGCCCCGACGGCCAAAGATGTCCACGCAAGCAGTGGAGTTTTCGGTTCGTGAAGGAGCCCAACGACGATGCTGCCCGCGATACAAGCGAGCACAAGCGCTGCGATCGTAGTGCGGATAGGTGGTGTATAGATCACGACCGGGACCTTCCTTCGTGGCCGGAACCAAGCGGCAGTTGCCGGCGAGTTAACAACTGCCGCTTGGGCGATAGGGATAATTAGGGTTCGCGTTCGCTTTGCTTGTACGCTGCCAAAGCGTCTTTGCGGGCCCAGTGAACGACGAAAATCACATGTACGACGAGATCTACGCAAAGTGCCGCACCGATAACCCAGCTCGACACACCCGCTCTGGCGAGTGCACCAATTAAGACGACTACGAGCAATGCACTGGCGATGTTGAACCAGCGTCGGCGCTGGGTCGCATTCGTTGCCGTGATCAGCTCATCTAGGTAATAGAGCATGCCACTCCTCTCTGATGGTCGCCGTCACCGGCAATAGCCACCGGTGTAGCGGAAGGCCATAGCGCCGATCGGAGCGGGCGCGAGCCGAATGCATTCGCCTCTGCCGTGAGCAATTGTCGCTTGAATCGCGATTTGCACAGCAGACGCTGCGCAGGCACTCAAGCCAACCGGCGATCCAGAAGCCAGGTATCCGCACACATAGAGAACGCCGGATGCTACCCGTGAATGTGCAGTCTCGGCCTTATTGAATTCCACGACAGGGAATATCCCAACCCAGCTAAATTGAGGATCGGCAACCACGGGAAACACGGTCGCCGGTCCGACATCAATGTGCTGGATGAGGCGGTTCCCTGAGGATGTGTATTTGGTAGGAACCGGCTGTCCGGCGGCATCACGGGCCCAAGGGGCAGCAATATGGTTGACGACCTGCCCGCTGCCGTCCATGACCACAGCCGATCCGTCGCTTGCAACGACGACTTCCGCAGGTTGGCCATTAAGTGTTAGGTCAAAGCCGAAGGATCGTGGTGCAGTTTCATTGTTGATCACGACGAAACCGGCTCCTGATTCATCACCGCGCCGGGCAAAAACGTAGGCGTGCCCCCTATCCACGGTCACCGTTGCGGCCTCGACATTACCCTTCCACTGCTTGACTGCCTTCCGTTTTGGGTTCGACGCCGGCTGGACCGTTAGTCGCAGACCGCCGGCTGCGACGATACTCATCGAACCGCCATCCCCGAATTCGATCATTTGCGCTTTGGTTTCAGGCAGCGCTTGAGGTGACGATTGGCTCTGTGCGCTCTCGAAGGGTCTGGACGCTAGTACTTGCTCCAAAGGGTTTTGATCCTGAGTGGCCGACGCATTCGCCGCTGGTGACGTCGCCGCTAGGCCCACGATGGCAATGGCCAGGGCCGATGTTGCAGCCAAGCCCTTCCGAGCAATCAAGACACGCATTTCCATCAATCCCCCAGTCTTCTGTGGCTCCGCTAAATGGGAACCGTGCAGGAAGACTAAGGTCGGGAAATGGTGCCTAGGTGCTGAATTCTGCGAAATAGGTACAACATTTGGCAAATCTAAGTGACCAACGAGCCATCTACTGGCGAGACCAACCTCAGACAGAAGCGCGAAGCCTCCCATAAGGGGTTGCGAGGCTGTTAACTTTGTACTTCCGTTGGCGTCGCGCACGGACGGTGCTGGTGCTCGGCGGGAGCGCCAGCACTGACGGCGGAAGGGCAGTCAGCGCTCTGGGCTTCCGCTTCCTCGATGCTTCCGGGCTTCCCGTTGAAGGCACTGGGCGGAACCTTGGCGCGATCTCCTTCGTAACCGGAGATTTGCTCCCTGGGTTGGTCGCAATGGAACTGGTGGACGAAACCCCGGGGTCCTCGGCATGAATGTCCACTGCGGCGCTGATCAGATGCGCATCGAACCAGTCCCGTTCCGTTCCACAGTGCGCTCGCCAGCGGCAAATAGCCTTGCCTGCGGAATGCCAATACCTGCAGGTCCCGTCCAGCCGGATTCCTGACGCTCGACGATGGCGATCAAGCGCTTCAACTTCGTGACAGAGAGTCCGAAATTCAGTCCCTCGCTTTCGACGTGAAGAAGCGAAACGTGGATATGCAGGCTATGGCGGCGGGATGCCTAAACAGGCCTGTCCTCAGTCCACGGGCTCATCTCTGGGAGACTCCCCATTTGCCACCTAATTTCGAGAATCGGCCACCCAATTTCATCCCATCAAACACTCAACTGAACATCCTTGGGGTTAACGTCCTGTCGCGGACACTATTCCAAAAGGGGATGACATGCGATTCACAAGTTTGAGAGATTGTATTCGTGCTAGTGCAACACTTATATGCATTGGTGCGCTGCTCTTTGGTAGTTCAACTATTGGTGCCCAGGCGGCTCAGGTCCCTCAATACCCCGATATCAGCAATAAGGATGCAAGCCTCACGCATGAGCACCGCGGATCGGCAAGTTACGAGTTGCTCGACACCCGCGGTGGCCTATTGACCATGGGTTCCGTGACGTCGCCTGTGGGCCCAGGCCGATGCACTCTGGATACAGGACCTGTTTACAAGAGGACCTCGGGCGGTGTGGGTGGCCATCCAAAGACAACCTGCACCATGGGGGTGAGCAGCATCAACCACTCGACGACGATCTACAAACATGTCTGGTGGGGCCCGCAAAGAGTTGGAGGTCCATTCAATGCCGTGAACTACGGTCAATCCAAACTCGAACAGAAAAATGCTGCCGTGGCCTGCGCCGATGACCGCAACACGACATTCCGGATGGTGACACGCGGAACGGTCATCTACGCTGGCAGAACCTATATCGCTTCCGCGTACGACGAAGCAACTTTGGCTTGCGGAACTAGTCATTAGCGCAGACCTTCTGGCCGGCGCTACTTGGGTCCAGCCAGAAGGTCACTAATGAACTTCCTGGGTGGCTCGAGCCTGCGCCGTCAGCCAACACGTAGCATCAGGGTGCCATCCTGCCAGTACGGCGTAATGCGACTCATCGATGGGAATGGACTCATAGGATGCCGAAAGGTAACCACCAAAAGACACATGCACCGCATCCCAATCTTGAGCAACTCGACGCCAGTCAGGAAGCAGCAAGTGCGCCCCAGGATTGGGCGGAGGCCCCCAGTCAAACGTTAAGAATCCTTCGCCTATTCGGGGGTACGTGGCCACGAGCCTTGACCAATCCTCCCGTGTATGGACATCGAAGATCCTTGCCCCTTCCGAGACCTTAACAGACCACAATGAGTCCTGCTCGTCCTTCATCCAGTGATCGTCCGGCGCTGCGGCGATAACGCAAGGAGCACCAAACATTGGTCCACGGCTGCTAACCAAGGCACCAGCCGGAGACACCCACCACGTCGACCCGTCAAGATCAGCCCCCGCCGCAAATTCCATAGCCTCCTCTGTCGTGTGCGCCCCTGGAAAACCGTCCCTAAGATACGCGAACTGGTGATGGAATGAGACAGAATCCGTCCACCACACAAGGCCTGGCCGCTCAGAAATGTCACGTGCAATCCCGGTCAGGGAGTCCTGAGCAGCCCTAAGTATTTCGTCAAACACCCGCCACTCGCTGTCCAAGCCGTGTGCATAGCTATTAACGAACTCCGAGGCAGTAGCGAAAATGGTTGCGTCACGTACTGAGCTGGCCCCCTTCATCCATCGATCCGCCGCTTCGTGGACATGCCGTATGAGCGTGCTGCCGGCGGTACCATCCAGCAACGCAAACCTAAACCGGTGTGGCTCGAGGCCCGCTATCTTCGCAAGCAGTGATCTCCCGGCGCGCCCTTGAGACCACCACGCCAAAGCGTCACCATTCGTAGCCACAGCCCATCCCCCTCCTAATGACCGCCGGACGCAGCTCCCGCGCATCCAGCCCACCCCGAGCATAGACGGATCCCTACCAGCTAGGTGGTGCCTGAGGCCAAAATGAGTGGTCCACAGCATCCTGTTAGGTGGTTCATGCCAGGAACAGATTTTGCATTCTTGCCTGACCCTGGCGTCTCTTCGTTTAACGGGCTGTCGCGGGAAAACGATGGCTCGCGGCTATGAGGATCAGAAAGATCAGCTGGAAGGCGGGGCTCCAGCTGATTCGTCTTGAATCGTCGCCGAGACGATTTCCAGACCTTCAGACTGCCTCGTTAGCTAAAAGGGTGATCATATCCGGCACGAGGGGAACGCCTCTTGCCCGGACACCGCGCCGCGCCGCTGACGGAACGAACTTGCCGCCGCTGACGATGACGATTCCACCTCCTGCGACCACCGTGACAGCTTCAGCTCGCCCGTCGTCAGTTCCCTCCCGCAGGGATGCCCCACGACAGGGAACATTGCCAGCTTTCAGATGAGGCAAACGTCCACGCCGCCTCGGACCTTCCCTATAAACCAACGGCCCCCTTGACTCCCACCCCGACCTTCCCTAAACTTTTCATAAAGCAGAATCTAAATTCCACAAAGCGGAAACTAAGCTAAGAGTGAAGCGGCGGGAAGATAGATCAACGCCCTCCCCGGAAGGACCCACGATGACGTACACAGTGAACTGCTCCATCCTCCTGACGGAGCTGCCGTTGCTCGAGCGCCCCGCAGCCGCGAAGGCAGCCGGTTTTGACGCCGTCGAGTTCTGGTGGCCCTTCGAAACCTCCGTCCCCACCGACGCCCAGGTCACCGAATTTGAGAACGCCATCAAGGACGCCGGCGTTCAGCTCACCGGCCTGAATTTCAACGCCGGGAACATGCCCGGCGGTGACCGTGGCCTGGTCTCCTGGCCCGCACGCTCCACCGAATTCCAGGACAACATCGACGTTGTTGCGGGCATCGGCGAGCGCCTCGGCTGCAAGGCCTTCAACGCCCTCTACGGCAACCGCGTGGACGGGGAATCGGCTGAGAAGCAGGACGCCATCGGTGCCGAAAACCTTGCGACGGCGGCTGCCGGCGTCGCGCGCATCGGCGGCACCGTCCTCCTCGAACCGGTCAGCGGCGCACCCAAGTATCCGCTCCTCACCGCCGCAGACGCACTCAAGGTCATCGACCGCGTCAAGGCGGAATCCGGCGTCGACAACGTCAAGCTCCTCGCCGACTTCTACCACCTGGCGGTCAACGGGGACGACGTCGCCGCCGTCATCGAAAACCATGCCAAGGACTTCGGCCACATCCAGATCGCCGACAACCCTGGCCGTGGGGCTCCCGGAACCGGTGAGCTTCCCCTCGGGGAATGGATCGCACGCAGCCGCGAACTCGGCTACGAGGGCTACATCGGCCTCGAATACAAGGAACCGCAGGAAACTGCCTTCGCCTGGGCCATCCGCCAGCGCGTCAGCCAGTAGCCCCCTCCCAACTGAGTAGCAGCAGATGCTCTTTTGAGCCCTCAAAACGACATCTATTGCGACCTAGTTGGGTCCGGCTGCCCCTATCACAAAAGACTTCAGAAAAGAGAACCATCATGAGCAACGTTGCAGTCATCGGACTCGGAATCATGGGCCTTCCCATGGCCATCAACCTGACCAAGGCCGGGCACACGGTCACGGGCTTCAACCGCAGCCAGGACAAGATCGACAAACTCGTCTCCGAAGGCGGCAAGGGCGCCACCAGCATCGCGGACGCAGTGAAGGACGCCGACGTCGTCATCACCATGGTGCCGGACTCCCCGGATGTCGAGGGTGTAGTCAGCGGCCCGGACGGCGTCTTCGCCAACGCGAAGCAGGGCACGTTGTGGATTGACGCGTCCAGCATCCGCCCCGACGTCGCCAAGCGCCTCTCTGACGAAGCCCGGGAAGCCGGCCTCCGCCCCCTGGACGCCCCGGTGTCCGGCGGCGAACAGGGCGCCATCGACGCCGCACTCTCCATCATGGTCGGCGGGGAAAAGGGTGACTTCGACGCAGCCCAGGACGTCCTCAACGCGGTCGGCAAAACCATCGTCCATGTCGGCCCCTCCGGCTCAGGCCAGACCGTCAAGGCAGCCAACCAGCTGATCGTCGCCGTCAACATCGAAGTCCTCGGCGAGGCCATCGCTTTCCTTGAGGCCTACGGCGTGGACACCGACGCCGCCCTCAAGGTCCTCGGCGGCGGCCTGGCCGGCTCCAAGGTCCTGGACCAGAAGGGCCAGAAGATGCTGGACCGCAACTTCGACCCCGGCTTCCGCCTCGCCCTCCACCACAAGGACCTCGGCATCGTCACCTCCGCCGCCCGCGAAGCCAACGTCGCCGTCCCCCTCGGCGCCGTCGTCGCACAACTCGTCGCCGCCACCGTCAACCAGGGCGACGGCGGACTGGACCACTCAGGACTCTTCAAGCAGGTCCTCAAACTCAGCGGCCGCGAGTAAGCACCCCGGCGCTAAGGCGCCAATAGAGACATAAGCAGGGAACCCGCCGTCGTACATTACGACGGCGGTTCCCCCAGCACACCCCAAAACAGCCCCAAAAGGCCCCAAAGTTTCCCAAGGAGCACACCATGAGCAAGATGCGTACCGTTGATGCAGCGGTTGCCATCCTGGAAAAGGAAGGCGCCATCGAGGCGTTCGGCCTGCCAGGCGCGGCAATCAACCCCTTCTATTCCGCGATGCGCGCCCACGGCGGCATCCGCCACACCCTGGCCCGCCACGTCGAAGGCGCCAGCCACATGGCCGACGGGTACTCCCGGGCCAAGGACGGCAACATCGGCATCTGTATCGGCACCTCGGGCCCGGCCGGCACCGACATGATCACCGGGCTTTACGCCGCCTGGGCCGACTCCATCCCCATGCTTTGCATCACCGGCCAGGCCCCCGTGGCCAAGCTGCACAAGGAAGACTTCCAGGCCGTGGACATCGAGTCCATCGCCAAGCCCGTCACCAAGATGGCCATGACCATCCTGGAGCCCGGCCAGGTCCCCGGTGCCTTCCAGAAGGCTTTCCAGCTGATGCGTTCCGGCCGTCCGGGCCCTGTGTTGCTGGACCTGCCCATCGACGTGCAGCTGGCCGAGATCGAATTCGACATCGACACCTACGAGCCACTGCCCATCGAAAAGCCCAAGGCGAGCCGCAAGCAGCTGGAAAAGGCCCTGGACATGCTGACAGCCGGCGAGCGCCCGCTGATCGTGGCCGGCGGAGGCATCATCAACGCCGGCGCGTCGGCACAGCTGGTGGAACTGGCCGAGATCCTGAACGTCCCTGTGATTCCCACCCTGATGGGCTGGGGCTCCATCGCCGATGACCACCCGCTGATGGCCGGCATGGTGGGCCTGCAGACCTCGCACCGCTACGGCAACGAGAACTACCTGCGCAGCGACTTCGTGATCGGAATCGGCAACCGCTGGGCCAACCGCCACACCGGCGGCCTGGACACCTACACGGCAGGCCGCAAGTTCGTACACATCGACATCGAGCCCACCCAGATCGGTCGTGTGTTCTCGCCGGACCTGGGCATCGCGTCCGACGCCGGTGCGGCGCTGTCCGGGCTGATCGACCTCGCCCGCGAGCGTCGCGCGGCTAACTCCCTGCCGGACTACTCGAGCTGGGTCGCCGAATGCGCCGAGCGCAAGGCGTCCCTGCACCGCAAGACGCACTTCGAAACCATCCCCATCAAGCCGCAGCGGGTGTACGAGGAGATGAACAAGTCCTTCGGCCGCGACACCATCTACGTGTCCACCATCGGCCTGTCCCAGATCGCCGGCGCGCAGATGCTGCACGTTTTCGGACCCCGCAAGTGGATCAACGCCGGCCAGGCAGGTCCACTGGGCTGGACCGCCCCCGCTGCCCTCGGCGTCGTTCGCGGCAAGCCGGACGAGACCGTGGTTGCCCTGTCCGGCGACTACGACTTCCAGTTCATGATCGAGGAACTGGCTGTAGGCGCGCAGTTCAACCTGCCGTACATCCACGTGGTGGTGAACAACTCCTACCTGGGCCTGATCCGGCAGTCGCAGCGCGGTTTCAACATGGAGCAGAACGTGTCCCTGGCGTTCGATAACGTCAACAGCGCGGACTTGTCCGAAAACGCACGCGGGTACGGCGTGGACCACCTCAAGGTGGCCGAAGGCCTGGGCTGCAAGGCCGTCCGGGTGGAGGACCCCAACGATCTCGCTGCCGCGTTCGACAAGGCCAAGGCCCTCATGGGCGAGTTCCAGGTGCCCGTGGTGGTGGAAGTGATCCTGGAAAAGATCACCAACATCTCCATGGGCGTGGAAATCAACGCCGTGAACGAGTTCGAGGAACTGGCCGAGTCCGCTGCGGACGCCCCCACCGCCATCCTGGCGCTGCAGGCCTAACATGCGGATCGTGATCGCGCCGGACAAGTTCAAGGGATCGTTGTCGGCCCCGGACGTCTGCAGGTACCTGGAAAGGGGCCTGCAGGCGGCCGCCGGCAATAACCTGGATATCCTCCGGATTCCCGTGGCCGACGGCGGCGAAGGCACTCTCGATGCCGCCGTCGGCTCCGGCTTCACCCGCCAGAGTGCCACGGTCAGCGGCCCCACCGGCCAGCCGGTCGAGGCGGACTTTGCCGTCCGCGGCCACGAGGCCGTCATCGAAATGGCAGCGGCGTCGGGCCTGGCCCTCGTGCCGCAAGTGGCAAGCGGCGGGCAGCCGGATTCAGCCAGTGCCACCACGGCTACCAGCCTGGGCACCGGCCAGCTGATCCGCGCAGCGCTGGACGCCGGTTGCCGCAGAATCGTGCTGGGCGTCGGGGGCAGCGCGAATACCGACGGCGGTGCCGGGCTCCTGCAGGGACTCGGCGCCAGGTTCCTGGACGCCGCGGGCAACGAACTGCCCGCCGGCGGTGCCGCGCTGGCCAACCTGCACCGCATCGACTTCACCGGGTTTGAACCGCGCCTGGTGGAAACACGCTTTGTGCTGGCGTCCGACGTCGACAACCCCCTGCTGGGCCCGCAGGGCGCCGCGGCGGTTTTCGGCCCGCAAAAGGGCGCCACACCCCAGGATGTCGAACTGCTCGACACCGCCCTGGCCAGGTTTGTCGAAGTCCTGGCCAGGGAAATCGGATTCCGCGCCGAGCGCGCGGCGGAAGCACCCGGCGCCGGGGCAGCCGGCGGTGTGGGCTACGCGGCTATCGCGGTCCTCGCGGCTTCGCGCCGGCCGGGCATCGACGTCGTCCTTGAATTCACCCAGCTGGCCCACCGCATAGCGGGGGCAGACCTGGTGATCACCGGCGAAGGCAGCCTGGACGAACAAAGCCTGCTGGGCAAGACGCCCATGGGCGTGGCCCGGGCCGCAGCCGCTGCCGGGATTCCGGTGGTGGCCGTCTGCGGGCGCACCACGCTTTCTCCGGACCAGCAGCAGGATTCCGGTTTCCGGCAGGTCTACCCACTGACCGCCCTGGAACCCAAGGTAGATATATGTATAGCTGAAGCAGGGTCCCTGCTTGAACAATTGGGAAAGAACATCCTCGAGGAGCTGGCCAACCCGGCCCCTGCGGATGGCATCGGCACAAAGGAGCCCCTGAATGTCTGAAGAACGCTTTGACCTGGTCATCCGTGGGCAGCGCATCCTGACCACCGCCGGCATCGCGCCCCGCGAGGTGGGCGTGCGCGGCGGCAAAATCGTTGCGATCGAACCGCTCGGCAACGGCCTCGCGGGCGCCGAAGTGGTGGAACTGGCCGACGACGAGACCCTGCTCCCCGGCCTGGTGGACACCCACGTCCACGTCAACGAGCCCGGCCGCACCGAGTGGGAGGGCTTCGCGTCCGCCACCCGGGCAGCCGCTGCGGGCGGCGTCACCACCATCATCGACATGCCGCTGAACTCCATCCCGCCCACCACCAACGTGGACGGCCTCAAGCTCAAGCGCGAGGTGGCGGAGGACCAGGCGTTCGTGGACGTCGGGTTCTGGGGCGGCGCCATCCCCGGCAACAAGGCTGACCTCCGCCCGCTGCACGACGAGGGCGTGTTCGGGTTCAAGTGCTTCCTGCTTCACTCCGGCGTGGACGAATTCCCGCACCTGGATGCCGACGAGATGGAGGAGGACATGGCCGAGCTCAAGTCCTTCGACTCGCTGATGATCGTGCACGCCGAAGACTCCCACGCGATCGACCACGCGCCCCACCCCGGCGGCGACCAGTACTCCACCTTCCTGGCCTCCCGCCCGCGCGGCGCCGAGAACAAGGCCATCGCCGAGGTCATCGAACGGGCCCGCTGGACCGGCGCCCGCGCGCATATCCTGCACCTCTCGTCATCGGACGCGCTGCCCATGATCGCTTCGGCAAAACGCGACGGCGTCCACCTCACCGTGGAGACCTGCCCGCACTACCTGACGCTGATGGCCGAGGAGATCCCCAACGGAGCCACCGCGTACAAGTGCTGCCCGCCCATCCGCGAGGCGTCCAACCGCGAGCTGCTCTGGAAGGGCCTGCAGGACGGCACCATCGACTGCATCGTCTCGGACCATTCCCCCTCCACTCTTGACCTGAAGGACCTCGAAAACGGGGACTTCGCCGTGGCCTGGGGCGGCGTTTCGTCGCTGCAGCTGGGGCTGTCCCTGATCTGGACAGAAGCTCGGCACCGCGGCATCCCGCTGGAGCAGGTGGTGTCCTGGATGGCCGAGAAGCCGGCCGCCCTGGCCCGCCTCTCCAACAAGGGCCAGCTCGCCCTCGGGTATGACGCCGACTTCGCCGTCTTCGCCCCGGACGAGGCCTTCGTGGTGGACGTCTCCAAGCTCAAGCACAAGAACCCCATCACCCCGTACGACGGCAAGGCGCTCTCCGGCGTGGTCCGCAGGACCTTCCTCCGGGGGACCGTTGTGGACGGCCAGACGCCCACGGGCAAGCTGATCCGCCGCGGCGGGGTCTGAGGCCCGCATCCATGGCTGTCCAGGTACATTCCCCCCGGGGCATATGTGGGCGGCCGGCCATCCAGGCCGATCAGCCCTCGGGGCGCGGCCAGTCCGCGCTGGCTGCGAGGGGCCTGGCCGTCTGGGTCAGCCCTGAACCGGGGACGACGATCGACCCCGACGTCCTTGCCCGCGCCGCCCGGCTGCTGCTGGAGCGTGCCCTGAAGTTTGCTCCGGAGGCGGAAGTCCACTGGCCTGCCGCCGGGGCTGCCACGTCCGCCGTCGGGACTTCTCCGGCCGGAACGCTCCCTGGGGAGGGGGCACCGGCCGGACCCGACGGCGGCACTCCCGCGCCGTCGTCGTCCATCTCGGAGGACTCCCCGCACACGGACGACGACGGCGCCTCCTTCCCTGCCCCTGCTGGCCTTCCTGCGGTTGGCCTTCCACCTGCGGTGGGACCGGTCAGCCGCGTGGCTGTTGACCTCGCCACGGACCAGGTACTGCTGGACGGCCGTCCGGTGAACCTCACGGGCGTGGAATTCAAGGTCCTCCGCTACCTTGTGGAGAACTGTTCCCGCGCCATTGGACGTGAGGAGTTGCAGCACTTCCTCGAATCGTTTGAAAGTCCCGGGGCGTCGGCCCGCTCCATCGATGTGTATGTGGGGCGCGTGCGCCGGAAGCTGGGCAACGCCCGGCACGCAGTGGCCACGGTCCGGGGCGGCGGGTACCAGTTCGTCCCCGGCGCTTGCGCCACCGTCCGGGGCCCGGCCGAATACTCCATCTGAGACCAATCCAAGGAGCACCATGACCATGATCGACCAGGCCGCCACGGCCGTCACCCATCCAGCACACCCCGGTACGGCCCTCACCGGCCGGCTACAGCCCGGTGCCCCGGCCCCGGACTTCACCTTGCCAGATGCCGCCGGACGGGCCGTGTCTCTTGCGGACTACCGCGGAAAAAACGTGATCGTCTACTTCTACCCCAAGGCTGCGACCCCAGGTTGCACCACCGAGGCCTGCGACTTCCGCGACAACCTTGCCTCACTGCAGGGCTCCGGCTACGAGGTCATCGGCATTTCGCCGGACGGCCCCGCAGCTCTGGCCAAATTCACCGGGGACTTCGCGCTGAACTTCCCGTTGATCTCGGACCAGGACCACGCCGTCGCACTGGCCTACGGCGCCTGGGGCGAGAAGGTCCTCAACGGTGAAATTACGGAGGGTGTGCTGCGCTCTACCGTGGTTATTGATGCTGCGGGCGCTGTGGTGCTGGCCCGCTACCATGTGGACGCGCAGGGTCACGTCGCCGCGCTCCGCAAGGAGCTGGGGCTGTAGCCCAACGCTCTCTCACTTCCTGCAAGGAAAGCGCCCAACGCTGGCATCTCCCGCTTGTCACGCCGGGCAGGCTTTTGGTGGGCCAACGACGGCGTCGGCCCGGCCGGTCTAGGCGCTACACGGCGGTCATCGATCTGGCCAGCGGAATACAGCATGTGACGCCGGAGTTGTTCCTTGTGCGGGAAAGCCGCTTCACTTGTTGTTTGCCTGTAATTGACAGAGTCTGCCAAAGGAATGCCATGAGCCACACCCTGACCACCAAGCTTCAGCCCGGTACGCAGGCCCCTGACTTCACCCTCCAGGACGCCAAGGGCCGCCAGACTGCCCTCGCCGATTACCGTGGCAAGAACGTCATCGTCTACTTCTACCCCAAAGCAGCCACCCCCGGCTGCACCACCGAGGCCTGCGACTTCCGAGACAGCCTCGCCTCCCTTCAGGGCAAAGGCTACGAGGTCATCGGGATCTCCCCCGACGCCCCAGAGGCCTTGGCCGGCTTCACCGGCGATTTCGCCCTGACCTTCCCGCTGCTCTCGGACGAGGACCACGCTGTTGCCTTGGCTTACGGCGCCTGGGGCGAGAAGCTGGTCAACGGCGAGATCACTGAAGGCATCGTCCGTTCCACCGTGGTCCTGGACCCCGAGGGCAAGGTCACCCTGGCGCAGTACCAGGTGAAGGCCGACGGCCACGTGGCTGCGCTGAAGGAAGCCCTGGGCGTCTAGCCCTTCCGCCGCCAGGAACGCTCGCGCAGGTCCTGCACCTTTTCACCGAAAGCTCTCGCAGATCCTGCGGGGGCTTTCGGCGTTTGGCGCTGAAGCCCGCGAGTGGCTCGCGGACCGAGAACGCCACCGGCTGGGTATCGAAGACCACTGCATGGGGAGGCCCATAAAGGTCAGGCGTCCCAGGTCATGCGGAGGTGTTTTCCTCGTCGGACAGTCTCCAGCGTGTGGGCAGGCCATTCAGCGCGGGCATCACGTCTCCGCGTGCAATGAATCTGTGCCCGGAGTCTTCGTCCGCCGACCACCAGCCTGTCTGCGGGCAGTGATGACCGGTCACGGAAGCCTCCCGGCTGCCGTTGGCACGCAATTCAAGCAAGGTTCGATTTTTCATGGTTTTCCTTCCTTCAGAACGTTCCGGCGTCGATGACAAACCGGTATCGGACATCACTTGCAAGGACCCGGTCAAAGGCGTCGTTGATCCCGCTCGCCCGGATGACCTCGACCTCCGCTCCCAGTCCATGCGCGGCGCAGAAGTCGAGCATTTCCTGGGTCTGCCGGATGCCGCCCATTTTGGATCCGGCAAGGTTGCGTCGAAATCCGGCCAGGGACCAGGTACGTAAGCCGAGGGGCTTGGCGGGCAACCCCACCATGACCATCGTTCCGCCTACGGCAAGCAGCGAAAGGTACTCATCGACGTCGATATCTGCCGAAACCGTATTGATGATCAGATCGAACCGCCCCCTCAAGACCTCGAAGGTTGCGGGGTCGGACGTGGCATAGTAACCCTCCGCTCCCAGGCTGAGCGCGTCTTCCATCTTCTTCAGTGACTGGCTGAGCACCGTAACCTCAGCGCCCAGGGCGGCAGCAATCTTGACGCCCATGTGCCCGAGCCCGCCCATGCCGATGATGGCCACGCGCTTTCCCGGCCCGGCGCCCCAGCTGCGCAGCGGCGAGTACATGGTGATGCCCGCGCACAGCAGCGGCGCAGCCGCCTGAAGCGAAATGCCGACAGGAATCCCCAGGACGTAGCTCTCATCCACCACGATGCTGGTGCTGTAGCCGCCTGCAGTCGGCAGCCCGTCCCGGCCGATCGAGTTGTAGGTACTGATCGATCCCGCGAGGCAATGCTGTTCCTCCCCTGCCTGGCAGTTGACGCATTTGCGGCATGAGTCCACGAAACAGCCCACGCCTACGCGGTCGCCCACCGCATAGCGCTTCACCCTGGCTCCCACTGCTTCGACGACACCGGAAATCTCATGGCCAACGACCACCGGATACTTGACCCCTGCCCAGTCGCCCCTCGCCGTGTGGATATCGGAGTGGCAGATCCCTACGAATTTGATCGCGATCCGCACTTCGGACTCGCCGGGATCACGCCGTTCAATGATGCCTGGCTGAAGAGGCTCGGTGGCTGACGTTGCCACATAGGCCTTGGCAATTGTGGTCAATGCTTTCCTCAATCTCGCGGAGGCTTGCGTGGGCCCACGGTGGGGACTAGTTGGAGGGGAAGTTGTAGGAGGCGCCGGAGGCGTGGGTGGGTTCGGGCGTCCAGGTCCGCCCGGCTAGGGCGGAACCACCAGACCGTCGCCAGCCGCAACTCCCCGGACACCGCACCCGTGGCCGGGTTATAAACCGGCTGCGTGCGACCGCCCTCGCCGACAGTCTCGGCACCGTTGATGAAGTGGCTGATCTGGGTGAGTGTCGTCGTCGTTGACGTGGTCATAGCGGTATTCCTTATCGGGTGAGCGAGGGCTCAGGAGTCGAAACGAATCCTAGGGACTTATCAACGACGTTTTGCAGCGGTTTGCCGTTGCAGTACAGTTTCAGGTTTTCCACAAAAAGCTTGCCGAGGTCCTCGAGGTAGTCTTCGGTGTCACCGCTCATGTGAGGGGTAATGATGACGTTGTCCATGTCCCAGAGAGCGTGTCCTTCGGGCAGGGGTTCCGGGTGGACCACGTCCAGGGCCGCACCTGCAATGGAACCCGAGGTCAGCGCCTCAGTGAGCGCGGCTGTATCGACCAGTTCACCGCGTCCTACGTTGATCAGCCGGGCAGATGACTTCATCGCCGTAAGGACTTCGACGCCAACCAGTCCCTTGGTTTCAGCCGTCAACGGGGCCGCGAGGACGACGTAATCGTAGTCATGAACGATCCCAGCCAATTCGCCGGAGGCATGGATCCGGCCAAAATCGGCATCCCCGGGACGGGCTGTCCGGCCGGCACCGTCCGTTTTCATTCCGACGGCGCGGAAGAGTCTGCCGATTTCACGTCCGATGGATCCGGTGCCCACCACCAGAGCGCGTTGGCCCTGGATCTTGCGGGTAACGCGATGCTGCCAGCGTTGTTGCTGCTGCAGCCTATATGAACGCTGCGTGTCCTTGGCCATGTCCAGCACGAAACCGAGGGCAAACTCAGCGATGGCCGTGCTGAGGACGCCGCGTGAGTTGGTGTAGGTCACGTCACTGCTGATCAGCTCGTCAAAAAGCAACTGGCTCACACCGGCCGCCGACACATGGATCCACTTCAACGACGCGGCCGCACCCCAGTTCTCCCGCAATGCCGGCGAGAAGGAGTGCCACTGGTACAGAACGTCTGCGCCGTCCATCGCCGTCGCCAGGCCGTCTGCCTTAGTCAGCCTGACTTCGGCCAGCTCCTCGATCTCGGAAAGCCGGGGCGGCAGCGCCTCCCGGTAAAGCGCTGCGACCACAGGCCGCCCGCCTCCTGCAGCACCTGTCATGACGCCGCCACTCGGCCGGAGCTGAGCGTGTAGTGGGCGGACAGAGCATCGATGGAGGTGACGACGGCGGCTGTGAATTCCGACGTCGACGACGTTCCGCCGACGTCCCGGGTGCCGAAGCCGTCCCGGAGCGCCGCCTCAAATGCGGCTTGGAGGTGGGCTGCCGCTTCTGGGTGGCCGAGGTGCTCCAGCATCATTGCACCGGACCAGATCTGGCCTACCGGGTTTGCCAGGCCCTTGCCGGCGATGTCCGGGGCGGAACCGTGGACCGGTTCGAAGAGGGACGGGAAGTTGCCCTCAGGGTTCAGGTTAGCGCTGGGAGCCAGGCCGATGGAGCCCGTCACCGAGCTGCCCAGGTCCGAGAGGATGTCGCCGAAGAGGTTGGACGCCACAATGACGTCGAAGGTCCAGGGCTTCAGGACCAGGTGCGCGGCCAGGGCATCCACCAGTTCGCTGGTCAGGGTCACGCCGGGATATTCACGCACCGTCTCCTCGACGATCTCATCCCAGAAGGGCATGGTGTGGACAATGCCGTTGCTCTTGGTGGCGGACGTCAGGTGCCCACGGCGGGATGCCGCCAAAACCGATGCGAAATGTGCTGCCCGCGAAACTCCCAGCCGGGTAAACACACTCTCCTGCACCGCGCTCTCGTGCGGCAACCCGCGGTACATCCGGCCGCCGACCTCCGAATACTCGCCTTCGTTGTTTTCCCGGACGATGAGCAGGTCGATCGGATGCTTGGCCGCAAGAGGTGATGCGACGCCGTCGAGCGTTTTGACCGGACGCAGGTTGATGTACTGCTGGAATTCACGGCGGATGGGGATGAGCAACCCCCAGAGGGACTCAGCATCGGAGACGTCCGGTGAACCGACAGCGCCGAGGAAGATGGCGTCATGTTTGGCGAGTTGTTCGAGTCCGTCAACGGGCATCATCCGTCCGTGGCGGCCGTAGTAGTCAGATCCCCACTCGAAGTACGTAAACTCCAGGTTCAGGGAATGGACCGCTGCGATCCGCTCGAGGCATTCGATGGCGGCGGGAACAACTTCATTCCCGATGCCATCACCGGCAATTACTGCGATGCTGTGCCTGCTCATGGCGTCCGTTCTGTCAGCCAGCCCGGTTGTTGCCGGCGGGCCGGCTCTCCGAGGTTGATGATGGTGCTCTTGGGTTCAGTCATCTCCAGGACGGCGTACTTGACGCCTTCGCGCCCTACGCCTGACTTCTTGAATCCGCCGAACGGCATTGAATCAATACGGACGTCGCTGGTCTCATTGATGACCACGGCGCCGACGTGCAACCGGTCGGCGATGGCCATCGCAAGGTCGATGGATTGGGTGAAGACGCCCGCCTGGAGACCGAATTCGGAATTGTTCGCTGCATAAATGGCGTCCTGGGCTTCAATGAACGGCATGATGCTGACCACTGGCCCGAACACTTCCTCCCGGATCACCCGGCATTTCGAAGGTACATCGGTCAGGACCGTGGGTTCGTAGTAGGCGCTCCTTCGTTTGCCTCCGGTTTGTACGGTGGCCCCGGCAGCCCTTGCCTCCTCCACCCATTCCTCGACCCGACGGGCCTCATCCTCTGAAATAAGAGGACCGACGTCGGTGTTCCGGTCGAGCTTCGACCCGGTCCTGAGCGCCTTGGTACCGTCGATGACAAGTTCGAGGACCTGCTCGAACAGCGAGATATGTACGTAGACGCGCTGCACGGACAAGCAGTTCTGGCCTGCAACGCCGAACGCTCCGGCCACAATCGCCTTGGCTGCGTGGGCGGCGTCAGCATCCGGGCAGACAATCGTGGCATTGTTGCCGCCGAGTTCCGAGATGATCTTCTTGGCGCCTGCGGCGGCGGCAATGCGGTCCGCAGTCCGGGGACCACCGGTGAAGGAGATCAGATCCACCTGTGGATCCGTCACCAGCGCTTCAGAAACGCCCGGACCGGAAACGATCGCCGCAATACGGCCCGACGGAACACCCGCTTCAAGCAGCAGCTCGACCAGTGCCAGCCCGGACAGCGGGGTGCGGCCCGATGGCTTAAGCACGACGCCGTTGCCTCCAATGAGGGCCGGGCCCAGTTTGTGTGCAACCAGGTTCAGCGGATCATTGAAAGGGGTGATCGCCGCAACGATCCCCACCGGCTTTCGGCTGTACCAGCCGATCTTGTTTCCCCCGGCCAAGCTGTCATCAAAGCCCAGCGTTTCCCCGGTGAGCTCGGTCGAAGCGGCGGCGGAAAGCCGGAGGGTTTCCATGCAACGCCGCACCTCACGCTCCGCCTCGACGATCGTCTTGCTGCTTTCCGCCGCAATGATCTTCGAGAACCGCTCGGACTGCTCGCCCAGAAGCTGCACCGCATTCTCCAGCGCCACGCGGCGTGAACGGAGCGGCCATTCGTCAGTCTGGAGGTGGCGGTAGATGTGCGCGATCGCGCGCCGCACGTCCTGCGGTGTTGAAATGCAGACCCGGCCAAGCAGGATGCCATCTTCGGGATCCCGTGTTTCCATGGTCATATCAGTGGTTTGCCACTGGCCTTCGAAAAAGGCACCGCCAGGAAGGTTGGCCACGTTGACGCGGCCATACCCTGTTTCCTCAGCTGTTTTTGGGCGCGCTTGAGGCGCGGTCGTTGATGAAAGCATAGGAACCCTTACCCTGCCTATTTGACCCGGTCGATGATTTTTGCCGCTGCACCGATGAAGGGCAGGAACCAAGGTGGACCGAAGTGGCCCGGCACGGGCGGATTCTTCAGGTCTTCCCAAACGTTGGCGGACTTGTCCCCGGCCATGTAGTGGGCCATCCTCTTGCCCATGTGGGCGGCCATCTGCACACCGTGTCCGCTGTAGCAGAGGGAGTAGTAGAGTCCGTCGTGGACGCCGGCGTGGACCATCTGGTCCATGGAAAGGTCCACCAGGCCACCCCAGATGTAGTCCACCTTGGCGTTGGAGAGGTAGGGGAAGAGTTCGAGCATGGCCTTGCGCAGGATTTCGGCGCTCTTGACGTCCGAGTCGGGGCTGGACAGCGCAAAACGGGCCCGGCCGCCGAAGAGAAGCCTGTTGTCCGGGGTAATCCGGAAGTAGTAAGTCAGCATCTTGCTGTCCGAGGCCTGACGGCGGTTGGGCAGGATCCGGTTGACCACGTCTTCGGGCAGCGGGTCAGTGACAATGATGAAGCTGCCCACCGGAATGACCCGGCGCTGCATCCATGGCGTGATGTTGCCGGTGTAACCGCTGGTGGCCACCAGGACCTGCTTGGCCCTGGTGATGCCCCGGGTGGTGTGCACGTCATGCACGGTGCCCGAGACCTTTTTCAGCTCGGTTACTGCCGCGTTCTCGCAGATATCCGCTCCGGCGGCAACGGCGACCCCAGCCAGGCCATGCACGAACTTGCCCACGTGCAGACCCGCTCCCAGCGGGTCAACCATCGCGCCCTGGTAGAAGTCCGTGCCGATTTCGCTGTGGATCTCGGACTTCGGGATCACGGTGACGTGATGGTCCGCCAGGTTGGCCAGCTTCTCCTGCGACTTCAGGAAGCCCTCATAGTGGGACTTGTGGAAGGCCAGCGAGAGCTTTCCAAACCGGTTGTAATCACAGTCGATGCCATTGTCATGCACCAGCTTCTCGATGGTGTCGATGGCATCGTTGTATTCCTGGAACATCTCCACGGCACGGGTGGCGCCGTAGCGCTTGACCGCGGTGCTGAAGCTGATAGCCAACCCGGTTGTCGCCATTCCCCCGTTGCGGCCGGATGCGCCCCACCCCACGGTGTGGGTTTCGAAAACGGCAACGGTGGCACCTTGCTTGGCAAATTCCAGGGCCGCGGACAGCCCCGTAAATCCAGCGCCGATGATTGCCACATCGACATTTTCCGGTACCGGAGTCTGCCGGTAGTCTCCGGATGCTTGGGCTGTGTCCAGCCAGTAAGGAATGAGTTTCACGGTTTGACCTTTCGCCTCGAAATCGGTTTAGAGACCGAGGTGCTTGTTGATCTCGTCCAGGGACTTAGCAGTGGTGAGGTCGTAGCCCTCGCCAATGGGGTCATAGCCACGGTCGAGCATCCAGAGGTTCCGGAAGCCCATGTCGTGCATCGGGTGCATGTCATACCGCGTGTGTGAGGAGACGTGCAGGAAGTCCTCCGGCTTGGCATTGAGGGTGTCCAGCATGTATTCGAAGGCCTGGTAGCGCGGCTTGTAGGCCTGGGCCTGCTCGGCGGTGAACACGGCGTGGAAGTCGGCCCCGAGCTTGGGGATGCTGATGTCCAGGAAGCTGGTGTCCGCGTTGGACAGCGCCACCAGCTGGTAGTTATCGCCCATGAGCTTTAGCGGAGCCGGCACGTCTTCGTGCGCAACCCAGCCGCGTACAGCTTCTGCGAATTCTGCGCCGGCACCAGGGGTCGGGCCAATGCCCCAGCGCTTGCACACGCGGTCAAAGGAATCCTGAAGGATCGCCTCGTAAGGCTTGTAATCGCCAAGGACCTCGTCGAACCGGTATCCACGGAACTGCTTCTTGAAGGTTGGCCACTGCTCTTCTGAGATGCGGCCATCAAGCAGGCGGCGGGTGGTGGGATCGATGTCGAAGTTGATGAGCGTGCCGTAGACATCAAAGGAGATGTACTTCGGCCGGTTGTTCGTAGCTGCCATGATTCGTCCGTTCTGTTGCGTCTTGAACGGGAGGCCCGGATGTGTGGCCTGCCGCCTTCCTGTGGTCTGCGCCAGCGGGTTCCTGGGTTCGCCAAAAGGCTCTATTCCCGCTCTTTCTCGACTGTAGATCCGATGATTGTAGATTGTCAACAGTTTCTTAGTGCGATTCCTTCGCAACAAGGCGCCAGTAAAAAATACTCGATTTATTTATCGTCAATTGTTGACAATCTGCGATCTGACCGGTTGCATTGCTGTAGATGCGGAACGAGATCCTGATCACAACCCGCTCGGAGCAACACCAAAGCCTGCCCCCCATCTCAGCAGAGCGACTTCAGCTGAAACCATTCGAAGGGAAGCACCATGAAGACCATCAACAAAATCCAGACGGCAGCCGCAGGGCTCGCTGTTGTATTCGCCCTGAGTGCCTGTGGCGGCGCGGCCACCAGCGCTCCGGGATCTGACTCAAAGACCAACAACACCACCGATATTTCGGAGGGCGTCCAGCCGGATGCTGCTGCTGTGGCACTTTTGCCGCAGTCCTACAAGGACAAGGGCGAACTGACGGTCGCGATGGACCTGCACTACCCGCCGACGACGTTCCTCGCGGAGGACAACACCACCCCGATCGGCCTGAACCCGGACGTGGCACGGCTCATTGCCAAAAAGCTTGACCTGAAGCTGAAGTTCGTGGACACGAAGTTCGACACGATCGTCCCGGGCCTGGACGGCGGCCGGTTCGACTTCACGGCCACGACCATGTCCAAGACCGAAGAGCGGCTCAAGGTCCTGGACATGATCGACTACTTCCAGGCTGGAAACTCCGTGGCAGCAGCCGCCGGGAACCCTCTGAACCTCACCGTTGAAACCCTGTGCGGGAAGAACATCGCCGTCACCCAGGGCTCCACCGGCCAGCTCAAGCGCCTTCCGGCCCTGAGCGAGCAGACCTGCACCTCCAAGGGCCAGCCGGCGATCAACGCCGTGACCCTGCCCAACGTCCAGGAGGCACTGACCCAGCTGCACTCCAAGCGGATCGACGGCGTACTCTACGACACCACGTCGCTCGGATGGGCCCAGAAGCAGCAGCCGGACTCCTTCACCCTCATCGGCCGGGTCAACGTCGGCAACAGCGATGTGACCGCCGTCGGCCTGAAGAAGGACTCCCCGCTGACCCCGGCCATGCAGGCAGCGATCCAGTCCGTCCTTGAGACCCCGGAATACAAGAAGTCCCTGGAGACTTGGGGCCTGGAATCCGGAGCCATCACCGACGCCAAGCTGAACTAGCGGGAGGCCACCATGGTCACAGCTACTAAAGGAAGCAAAGCAACGATGAGTAGCATTGATGCAGCCTTGAAGCCGCGGATTCGGCTTCGGACCCGCTCCGAGTACGCGGGATGGATCCTCAGCATTCTCCTCGGCATCGGGATCCTCACCTCCGTCCTCACTAACCCCAACTTCAAGTGGGGCGTGGTTGCCCAGTACTTCACGCATGAATCGATCCTCCGGGGGCTGATGCTCACGATCTTCCTCACGGTGGCCAGCATGACCCTGGGAACGCTCCTGGGGCTGGGCCTGGCGATCATGCGCTCCTCTCACGTGAAGCCGATTTCCATCGCTGCAGGGCTCTACATCACCCTTTTCCGGGGCACTCCGGTGCTGGTGCAGTTGATCTTCTGGTTCAACATCTCCGCGCTCTACCCGAACCTGTCCATCGGCATCCCGTTCACCGATATCGGCACCGCGATCGACACAAACGCCCTGATGGGGCCCATCACGGCAGCCCTGGTCGGCCTGACCCTGAACGAAGCCGCCTATATGGCCGAGATCATCCGGGGCGGGTTCTCCGCCGTCGGCAAGGGCCAGATCGAGGCAGCGGATTCGCTCGGGATGAGCGCCGGCATGAGGATGCGCAAGGTCATCATCCCCCAGGCGATGCCCTCGATCATCCCGGCAACCGGCAACCAGGTGATCGGCATGTTCAAGGGAACCTCGCTGGTCA